>JAITWV010000295.1 GCA_031285105.1 Streptococcaceae bacterium
CTAGACTCTTACTCCCATCTTAGCACTGAAGAGGAAATGGCGACTATACCAGCTTTACCAGATGATGAGATACGTGCGCTTGAAACAAAGATTTTAGAATTAAATCCAAGATTACGTAATTCAACCGCCTCACAATTGGCATTTATTAATCAATTAGCACCTGCTGCTCAAGAAATCGGAAGAGCTAATGATTTATGGCCGTCAGTGATGATTGCACAGGCGATATTAGAATCTGCTTGGGGAACTTCGACACTTTCACAAAGTCCTAATCACAACTTGTTTGGCATTAAAGGCGAGTTCAACGGACAATTTGTCGAAATGCGTACATGGGAAGACGATGGGCGTGGCAATGTCGTTTGGATTACTGCTCGCTTTAGAAGATACCCAAGTTACCGTGAGTCTTTCCAAGATTATGCTGATGTTATTCGTCGTGTTAGTTTTACTCCAGGTGTTTTCTTTTATGCAGGGGCATGGCGAAGTAATACCAATTCATTTAGAGATGCGACCGCTTGGTTACAGGGAAGATATGCAACGGATACCCAATATGCAGCTAAGTTAAATAATTTAATTACCACACATAACCTTACCAGATTTGATGGAGCAAACGTTGGACACAACACTAATGTTGCAGAAGTGGCGGTTAATCAACAATTTCGTACCACAGCAGCCATTAATCTTCGCTCTGCCGCAACCACCGCTTCATTGTCAGTCGGCTCAGTAGCTAATGGCACAACAGTAAATGTGACAGCAAGAAGGATAGGAACGAGTGTTCTTGGCAATACGAATTGGTTTAGATTAAGCACAGGCGGTTGGATAAGTGGTGCGTTTTTACAAGAAGGAACATCAAATAACAATAATCAAACACAAACAGGACAACTAGTGCCAATTTTTAGAATTTACAGCCCAAGATATGATTATCATTTATTTACTGACAGTGCTCATGAAAGAAATGAAGTCGTGCGAGTTGGTTGGGGACAATTTGAAAAAGTAGCTTTCAATGCCCTATCAAATGGCAACGTCCAAATTTTCCGCTTGTATAACCCAAGAACTGCAAGACATCTATTCACCACAAGCGCTTATGAACGAGATGTCCTACGCTCAAGAGGTTGGAATTTTGAAAAAGTAGCCTTTCGTGTGAACTCCAATGGTCCCATACCAGTGTTTCGCTTGTATAATCCAAGAACAGACCGACATTTGTTTACCACAAGTGCTCATGAACGAGATGTTTTGGTTTCAAGAGGTTGGAACAATGAAGGGGTAGCTTGGCGAGCGAATTAATAGTATGAAAGAGATGGAATTGATTTTCTGTCTTTTTTGCGATTTAGCTCATCGATTGTGCTTGTTGACATTGGTCCGACTAAAGCAGTGGGAAACATCATCAAGGGTTAAGAAGTTAAATTTCAAAAACCTTTTATTACATCAAACCTGCTATTTGTTTCTTGCACATCAATTTCGACTCGATTTTGAACTATACTCTTATCAGCGATGAAGGGCGCATAAAAAACAAAAGGAGTTTTCAAAATGGAAAAAATTATTAGTAGTAGGATTAACAGTAGCAACACAAGTATCAGTTGATGAAAGTGTCACTAGCAAGTACAATAAAGCAAAATCAGATGTTGACACAAGCTGTTGTTTTTGGTAGATTAATTTTAATTTATAATTTTGTTACAGAAAGGGATTAGACGTGAACTTAATAAAGCATAAAAAAAGAATCATCGGGGGAATTTTGTTATTTGTTTGCATACTAGCAATTTTTGCTAACGATCAAGCAGTCCATGCCAACACGCAAGGAGTGCCAATGTATCGATTGTATAACTTAAGTAGTGGAGAACATTTTTATACAGCAAGTGCCTATGAAAAAGATAGTCTAAACAAAATTGGTTGGACTTATGAAGGAATTGGTTGGTATGCTCCAAGTAGCGGACAGGGCGTTCATCGTCTATATAATCCAAATGCAGGGGATCATTTTTATACTTTAAGCACCTATGAAAAAGATTCATTAGTGCGTGCTGGGTGGAAATATGAAGGAATTGGTTGGTATTCAGGTGGAAATGTTTCACTATATCGTCAATACAACTCCAATGCCAAAGCGGGTAGTCATAATTATACAACCAACAAATCAGAGTCTGACAATTTAGTTTCGCATGGTTGGCGTTATGAAGGAATCGCATGGCAAGGTATTTCAGGTGGTGTTGGTGTACCAAAGCCAACACAAGGCAAACCAAGTTATTTTTCACAAAAAGACCCTCGTTGGTCAGGTATTAACTTTAACAGTCATCCAATGAGTCAAGCAGGTTGTGTGCCGACAAGTTTGGCGATGGTTTTAAATGGTGCTTATGGCATGGATGTCAACCCAGCTACAGTTGCAAGCGTCATGGATTCAATTAGTCCTCAATCCTTTGGTGCTAGTGGGGGAGATCTAATCAAAACAACGCAACAATATGGCAGAAATATCGAACAAATTAGCGATATGAGCCGTGCCAAAGCTTTATTAGCAGAAGGGTATCCATTGATATTTTTCGTAGATGTCGGGATTGGTCATGCGGTCGTGGCTTATGGTTATGATAATGGACGTACAGAAATTTTTGATCCATTTGACCGTCAATTTTATCCCGCAGGTTGGTATTCTATCGAATCAGTTTGGAATAAACCATCAAAAGATCCAGTCGATTGGAATGCCGGACGTCCAGTGTTTGCGATTAAAGAACCTACACAAGGTCGAAGCGGGTCAGCAGAAAACTTTACAGTAGTAGAAGAACAGCCAGTAGATAATGTACGATTACAGCTTTATGAAGCAGGTGTTGATAGTTCAGGAATTTCTGATGAACAGTTGGCAGCTTACGCGAAACAAGCAAGTAGCCGTGGTGTTCGTGTGAGTGATTATATTAAAAGCATTGTAAAATAATTCAAATAAGAAGGTAAGACAGATGAATGTGTTTGTCTTACCTTTTTTTGTGTGCCTATTAGTTTAGGTTTTTTCATCATTATTCCCAAAAAAAATTGCAAATATTGGAATACTCTTTGTTTAAACAAGTAAAATTTCAATATTTTTGTTACTATCAAAATAAAGAGTGCATGATTGGATAGCGCTATTAATTTACAAAAGTGATGTTCAATCAGCACAATAGCGAACGGTAACTCATTTATTAATTCTTAAAATCAAGGAAAGGATAAAAGAAAATGATAAAAAAAATGAAAAATCAACTATTGCTAACGCCGCTATTATTATTGTTCGTTTTAATCATTGGAGGAACAAATGTCCATGCGGACCCAC
>JAITWV010000306.1 GCA_031285105.1 Streptococcaceae bacterium
TCAGAAGTAGCAACACCTCCAGCACCAAACAATACTAAGAAATTAACCGTCTTAGTAAATGGCTTAAACGTCCGCAATGCACCGAGATTGTCCGCTGGTGTTGTTAAGAAGTACAACAAAGGCGAAAATTGGACATTACCAAAGAATGAAGCTAATACAATTGCAGACGGCTACGTGTGGGCAAGAACGCCACATGGTTATGCAGCAATTGGTCGCAACACAGGAAAACCAGAAGCAGATGACTTCATCAAAATTTCTTAATTTACACCGCTAGGGTCGAATATTCGGCTCTAGCTTATTTTTTTTGCCTATAATCTCTTAAGAAATCATTAATTTATAAAAACATTCATAATAATTCGTATTTTCATTCAATGTTTCTCTCGATTCCCACTAAGAGAAAGGTTATCATTCGAGCATAAAGTTAACGAAAAGAGAGAATAAAATGAAAGTTGAGACATTTGAATTAAAGCAACAGGCAGAGCAAGCAAGAACATTGTATAGAATAGGTAAACTAAGCCGTAATGAAGCAAAAGAGCAAATAGAGCCTTACGTTACAGCAGTAAATAAAAAAAGCGTAGAGATTGCTAAAAAGTACAATCAAAAACCACGCCTTGTTAGTGTTATAGGTTTTATGAGATAATAAATAAAATCTTTTGATTATAATTCCCTGATTAGGTACAGTTGAATAAAATCACTGAATATAAACCAATTCCCTGATTTAGTCCAGTTGAATAAAATCACTGGATATAAACCAATTCCCTGTTTTAGTCCAGTTGAATAAAACACATTGGAATTCTGCTTACCTACAAAAAGATTTACCCAAAGAACTATTGATGAAAATGATTGATGAAGCGCATGAGTTGATTTTTAAGAGTTTGACAAAGAAAGCACAAAAAGAGTTGCTTGGTGCATAAAAAGGAGAAGCGTCCATATTGAACAAAATCATAAAAATCTTCTTAATCACCGCATTATTTGCATATATCTTTGGTTTTTATCTTTTCCAAATACGCCATATTGACACAACAGATTTGACTATCTTAACTTATCATTATATGTTCCACGCAGGAATTGTCTTAATCGGCATATTTTGCTTAAAAGCAGTGTTGATGTTCATTCCGCTGCCGGCATTATATGTCGCTGTTGGTGCTATTTTTCCAATTTATATTGCCATTCCGCTTGTTTTTATTGGATTACTTGGTGAGTTCAGTATTGGCTTTTTCATCGGTAGAAATTTGAATACACAGCGTTTAATGAAATTATTGAAAAGAAGTAAAAAATTAGAAAAATATCTGGAGAAAAAAGAAGAAAATATCGCATCTGTTTGCTTGGGAATGCGTTTAACCCCGCTACCTGTGGATTTAGTTAGTTACTACTTAGGCTCAACGACGATTGGTTATTCAACCTACATATTCTTTTCATTATTAGGAATCGGCCCAAAAGCTGTGCCACTTGTTGTGATTGGAGCGGCTGTAACGAATCCCTTGTCACCAGAATTTTTAAAACCTTTGATTATTACAGTTATTGTTTGTTTGCTTGTTTTAAAAGGGTATCGTAAAAAACAAGAAAAGATGAATATGCGTTAAAGGGCTCTTTGTCAACTGGTGTGGATGAAGAATTTTAAACAAAAGAAAGAGGAAGATTTCCATTTTGGATTTCTTCCTCTTTTTGTTATTTAATTAAAAGGGCAAATATTCTGTTTCTTTCATTGGAGTGATTGGTTTCGTTAATCCTTCTGCCACTTGTTGTTGGATTGTTTGGTATAAACTTAGTCGCTCTTCATTCATTTCTTTGGGCCATTCATCGATATTGATACTATTGCGAATCCATTCTTTTAAATCTTCTGTCAAAACATAGCGGTAATTTTCATCTAATTCCATTTCTTCTTCCTCTTGTATTGTAGATGCCTTTAGTATAGCACAAAAACTCCTTTTTATTATCCCTTTGAACATGGTAGAATAGAAAGAAAAGGAGTGGACTTATGAGTACCGAATTTAATTATTTGAAATTATATAATGACGATTTTGAACAGTTTTACCTTGTCTTTAATGATGAAGAAGGTGAAATAACTGAAACATCATATCATGCAATACGTGTATTTTTAGAACGATTTGAAAAAGCATTAAATGCAGAGATTCATTCTGTAATTTATTCTGATTCTTCAAATAAACTATATGGGCCTGAAAATTTTCAAAATTATATAATAAATAACCCTAATGTTATAGATTTAAATAAAATTGAAAGAGGAATCAGATAATTTTTTATTATTATGACAGTAATTTTCCTATTTCATTATGAGGCTTACTTATTTTGTATTCTAATTCAGTATCTAATTTTGCATTGCCATCAAAAAAACATAAACAATAGTTGAAAATGTCTTTTAAACTATTTTTATCCATCTCTGTATTTTCTGCATAAGTAAGAATCATAGAGGCTAATCCTTCTTTATGATTATTAGTAATATATTTATGCGTGCTTAACTTTCTCATTTACCTCACCTCAATCAAACCCTGCTGTAACAGGATACGTAATTTTAAGTTGGAAAAACAACGGAAGCCAAACGCTTGTCGTTTAATGACTTTGATAACATTGTTTTTGCCTTCCAATTTTCCATTTGAATAAGACTGTTCAAAGGCGTTGGTAACGCCTTTTTTCTGCTTATTTCGTAAATAACGTAAACTGTTCTTAAAAGACATATCAAGGCTTTTTGATAAATTTTGAATCACGTCAAAAAAGGTATCCGTGTCTTTCTTTTCATAGGCGTCCATCAATTCATAATACACTTGATACGTCTCGCGTAAACGTGGGTCAATGGACAATAAATAATCCAACACTTCCGATTCCGTCAGCCATTTCCCGCGAAACAAAGGGTACTGACGCAGTTCAGTATAGTCGATGGAGGAAGGTTTTTTCAACAAGAGTTTCCAGTATTTTTTCAGTTTGCGTTTGTCTTTGGCTTGAGAAAGAATGTGTCCCTTTAAACTTTTCATCATTTGAATACGCACTTGATTGAAGGCTCGGTTGATGTGTTGGATGATGTGGAAGCGATCGGTCACAATTTGGGCAGACGGAAAAACCGCCTGCGCCACTTTGTCATAACTAGCGTTCATATCTATACAGACAAATTTCACTTGTTTGCGTACTTCTAAAGGAAACTTTTGAAAGTAGGCAATTAATTGGTCTGCCGTGCGAAAAGGCAAAATATCCTGAATGGCTCCTGAAATCCCGTCCGCATAAACCAACGCCATTTTTCCTTTAATGCGACTAGTCGCATTAAACTCATCCATCAGTAACACGCTTGGCAAGTGATGGAAAGTTGGTTTGACGTAAGAGGAAAGGCTTTGTAAGACGCGAAGAACCGTTGACCAAGACACGCCATGTTCTTTGCCAATTAATTTCATATTTTTAAACTCTTTTAAATGCAAAACAATGGAATGGCGCACCGGTTCAGAAATGAAACAGTTTTCTTT
>JAITWV010000350.1 GCA_031285105.1 Streptococcaceae bacterium
CTCGTCCGACCAATTCCCTTTTAGCAGTTTTAGTCGCGTCACCTCATTATCCACCGTCATTTTTCCCGCAAAGGCGAAATCCGCGTGATACTCGGTTCAACCGCCAAACTCGGCACAGGCACGAATATTCAAACAAAACTTTGTGCCTTGCATCATTTAGACGTGCCGTGGCGCCCCTCGGATATTATTCAGAGGGATGGTCGTGGACTGCGTTTCGGCAACGATAATCAGTATATTAAAATCTTCCGATACGTCACCCGCGATACGTTTGATGCGTATTTATGGCAAATTCAAGAGCAGAAATTACGCTATATCACACAGATAATGACGAGCAAAAGCGTATCGCGCTCCTGTGAGGACACGGACGAAACGGTGTTGACCGCCGCTGAAATTAAGGCGATTGCCACATCAAACCCGCTGCTTGCGGAAAAAATGACGGTGGATAATGAGGTGACGCGACTAAAACTGCTAAAAGGGAATTGGTCGGACGAGCAGATATACTTGGAACGAAACATAAAAACCCACTACCCCGACACGATAGCCCGTAACGAAAAGTTAGTTGAAGAAATAACCCGCGATATTGCCGTCCTTGATAAACATAAGGGCGGCGATTTTATTATAGAGATAGACGGCAAAAAGTACGATGAACGGCCATTGGCGGGTGAAGCCCTGCTTACGGTTATCAAAGCAAAATGTACTATTGGCGAGGGGCAATACGATATTGGCAGTTATCGCGGGTTGGACTTATACGCGGAGCGTAAAAGTGTTAATGACATTGACTTGCGGTTGATTGGCGGCGCGAGGTATACGACCCCCGCCGGAGATTCCGCACAGGGTTGTATTACAAGGATTGAGAACCTTGCCGAACGGCTGCGTAACAGGGCAATTAAAAGAAATGGAAAATGTCGAAAATGTTTCCACTTTGCTTATGAGTGTACCAATGCCACCGCAAGAAACCATGCCGCCTTCATTTTTTGAAGCAAATGAAGTATTACGAGCAACTTTTGAAAGTCTTCTTGCTACCTCAAGCATCACTTTAGCAAATTCGGTTCATCCTTTTACAGGAGCAACTACTTTACCTATAGGTTTTCTACCATTAGCGACAAATCCGTTGAATGGTGTAAGCTTTGTTTTTGATGGAAGTAGTGTAACAATTACAATCACCTCAAACAATTTAATCGGCAAGAAATTTATCTTTGCAATAGATGATGAAACAAGTGTTCAATATTTTGAAGTACATGTTGAAACGATGGATCAAATCGTATTACCTATTGCGACAACAGGCAATTTCTATGTATGGCCACAGATTATTGACATCGGCATAAATAACTGGGGAAGTAGCTATCCTGATTTCTTCCCTGCTTGGCCTTTCCTGTCAACTGGAACAAATATTAACTCTATTACCGGTTTGCCAGTGCCTGATGATTTGTATGTCAATAGTGGGACTGCTTTTATCTCTTATCCACTTGGTCTATCTACTTCTGCTTTTGAACCTTGGCGAAGTGGAGTAGATCCTTTTATCCCGAATGCGTTTACCGATACCGTTCAAGTTTATAAAAAAGATTATCAATCTGCTACTAATCAATATGTTTTAACAGATATCAAAGCAAGTGATTTCTTTCGTTTTATCGACCCAACAATGGGGCAAGCAGACTTTAGCCCTGGGGACTATATGGTTGTTTTTAACTTCCAAAATACAACCACACAAAATGCGTTATATGTACCGACACCTCCAAATACTGAACTGCAAAACCCAGGTGGCTTATTATATACAACACAAACGATTGAATTTTCGGTTATCCCTACTCCTTATAGTCCAAATATGACCTTTGATGGAATAGAAATTAGAGGACCTTATCTGCATAGTGTTACGACACAATTGATTGACCCACTTGAGCAATACAATACGCATATGGTGGGTGGAAATGAGTACACTGTTTGGAAAGATTCTTCCAACAATATTTATTATAAAGATTTAACGGGCAATTATTTTACTTCAAGTATTCAAAACAGTGTCAGCTCATTAGGAAGTAACATCGGTGTACCAAGTTTTGCGAATACTCTTCTTTTGCAACCACAAGCCTATTGGTACAATAATCAGTCTTACGAGGCGTGGATGGTTCAAGATACTGGAGAAATTTACCTATTTGATGGCACAGATTATTACGATACGCCAAGCAATGTAATCGCTAGTGCAGATGGTGGGAAAGAAATTGTAACTCCTGCTTCTCCATCTTTACCTTTAACGCAAATTGAGCGTACCTATGAAACCAAAGAGATTTGGATTAATGGAGTGCAAGTAACAGACCCTAACGATATTCAAAAATTCTATGATGGCACGTATAAATTTACTTATGGGACATGGAAAGTGGATATTGTGTATGATAATTCTCTTTCCATTTCAGGGATTCAACCTACGCACACAGATACTTATGACTTTGTAGTGACTGCAAACACTCCAACTTTAGACATTTGGGGCAAGGAAGTGGCAAAAGACAGTTTTGGTAATTATATCGGCCCTGAAACTAAAGCGGACGATTTGACTGTTACAGGTCGTACCGACTGGGTAAAGTACGCTGGAGATATTCAAGTCAATGTGCATGATATTGATGGGGATGTAACAGCCCTCACTATTGAAGCTCAGGTTTGGGATGGCACACAATATACTACGCTATCTGATTATTTAGCTCTAAAACAAACTGCTTTAGGGGTGGAAGTGATATCGTCTAAAGACCCAAACACACTAGAAGGCAGTTATTTAGCTCCTGATTTCATGCATTTGGATTATTTCTTAACTGAGCGTGGTTATTATTCGATTTCTATGCAATATGATGATTACAAAAATGTCGATAGTAATGGTGACCCGATTTCAACAAGTGCGCCCACTCAATATGTAAAAATCATCAACTTTATTGCGCCAAAGATTTTGATTGAGCCAACCGATGATGGTACAGGCGTAAAACTTGGACGTTTAGCTGTTCATAAAACAGGTGTTGATGTGGCTGGACGAGGGAAATACTATGGTAGTGTTTCCGTTTCCTTAGAAGATTTGGATGAAAATGCGAGAGAATTTACCATTTACGAAGTGGATGCTAGTGGAAATAGAGGGCCGATTGCGGCTAAATTTACTTCAAGCGATGGCATTACTTGGACGCCATTATTAGATACCACAGATTATGTCTATGTTTCAGGCAAATCCAATATCTATGAAGTCAATGTGGTGTATATGAATGCTTTAGCAACAGATACCACACAAAAGTCTGAATACTTTGAAGTGGTGCCGATTACTACAGGTCTTTCTATTGTAGGATTTGGGGCAAATAGTCCTACGACAGTGGCACAAGACACTTTAGGCATTTATTCAGATTATGTCGATGTGCAAGCATGGGATCCATATGCAGATATTACAAGTTTTTCTTATACCTATGTGGATACATTAACCGGTGGGGCGTTAGATAAAACGGAGACGATTAACGCAAGTGAATTAGGGATCCCTCCTTATTCTGGGATTTCAACCTTTGATTTATTCCAAATGCGTTTTACAAAAGTTGGCGATTATACGGTGACGATTAACTATACCGATGAAAAAGGGAATCCATTATACAAAACGATTGATTTTAAAATTGATTCAGTGCTTTCTCCAACCTTACAAGTCTACAATGATTCAACCGTAAAATTGGACAATGCACCAGCTCCGGATGATTACCAACGTTTTTGGGAAGATGCGACGGCGACTTTAGGGATTGATTATCCGGCTTACACTACTTATGATGTCGCATTTAACAAAACAACACCACCAACAAGTGACCCGCAAAAATTATTTATTGGGAATTTAACGGTGCTAAAAGATGGTGTAGCATACACAACTAAATTAGGATTAGATTGGTACAATGCATTTCTTACAGGTGACCCAACTACAAACCCAGGTGAACTGCCATTTACTGAGCCAGGAGTTTATACGATTTCCTTAGATTTCTACAATACGAAAGTAGGATTTGACTCAAGAACGATCACCTTTGAAGTGGTCGATGCAATTGAAGCAATAGAAGTAAGCGTAGACGGACCTTATCCAAAAGACCCAGTTCCTCCATCTACTACAGGAATTTCTCCTACTGCTCGTGGCATTACAAATTGGCAACCATTACTTGATGCAGCCAATTGGACGCTAGGAGATCCAAACAATACCTTAGCAACAGATTTCACGCAATATTATAATGAAGCAACCTTTAGTGCGTTAGATTTGACGATGAACTTTGACCAAAACTTTTATGCAAGTGTACAAGTTCAGCGTTATGATGAAACTTCTCCTGGTGTATTTACAGTAGACCCTTCAAAATTCGATTTGACTTCTACGATTACCGGTACACAAGAACTTTATCAAGAAACTTATACACAGCCAGGTCTTTATATCGCACGTATCATCACGATGGATCCAGTAGGCGGGCTACAAGTACAATACAAAGCCTTTGAAATCGTCCAACAACGCTTGCCTGGACTTGATGTCAATACCGCAGCAGCTCTAGGTGGACGTTATCTAGGTTTATATGGTGGAGTTAGTTCCGTTTATGATCCGGTGACAAATTACCGAAAATTTAGAGGAAATGCACGAGTTACCATTGAACACCCAGAAGTAGTGAATTCTTTAGTATTTGAATATTTTTCTAGTGATACGGCTTACCTGGCATCACTAACAGGAGGTCTTAGTGGGGTAAAATTAATCCCAACACTTGATACGAATAATCCCAACTTCCCAGATGGCTATAATTTTACGGTTGATAATATGACAAATGTGCAAGAGTGGATAGACTCAAATAGTGATGGCATTATCGACCCATTGGAATTAAAACCTTGGACAGTTGCAGAAGGCATCTATAAAGTTTCAGCCTATTATCCTGACCCAGATACGCCAAGCACCAATACAGTTGAAATTTTAGCCTTTGCCTTATATGTAAATAGCACAGGGTATCTTCCTGACACAGGAGGAGCAGGGATTTCAATACTTCATATGACCTCAGCAGTTTTAGCTATAGCGACAGGATTGTACTTGTTGAAAAAACATAAAGAGTCAAATCAGATGAAGAAGAAAAAAGAAGAAGTTCAAATAGATGAGTTTTAGAGCAAAATATTTTTGTGAACACCTGTGGTTATTAGGAGGACTAGCAGGCAGTAAAAAGCAAAGACATTTTCAAGTTATGTGTTATTTAATTAAGCGAAATTGACCAAATTTCAATTCAATAGAGCAAATTTGGGAAAATGCTATAGCAAAATGACTAATTTGCTATAGCAAAATGATCAATTTGCTATAGCAAAAAAGTAATTTTGCTATAGCAAATTTTCATGCGCTCAAAACCCTATAATAAAGCCATTTATAGAGTAATAAATTTTAATATAGAAAATTTTCAGCTTTTTTCTTGCATGTTATTTTATGGTGAAGAAAGCTGTTCATATAAAAAAATAAAGAAAATGTTTAAGCGAAGTATTGACTTAACCATTTTTTAACAATTGATATAACATGGTTAGTTATTTAATTTATATATTTATGGTCTTTTCTATATTTTCAACTCGCTAAAAAACCACACAAATCAACATTTATTGATTAAGTGTAAATATTTAAAAAAATACCACATCACTTTACATAGGTTATTTTATTTGGTAAAGTATTTCTAGCAACAAGAAAAATGTTGACTTAATTAAAAGGAGCTATGTATATGGAGTACGATTTAAGAAATTTTGTTAACCCGCAAGATCCAAAAGGAGTCCGCAAGTGTTACGCGGTGTTGGCAAATCCTAAAACAATCGGATTGAAAGAATTATCCGAGGAATGGCGTGAAAAAACAGGGGTATCACGCACGGATGCGATTGCTAGTATTACTTTGATGACCGACTTATTGGCAGGGCATCTAAAAAAAGGCAACCGCGTTCAATTTGGAGAAATCGGTACATTTTCAGTGACGATTACTTCACAAGGAGCAGAAGATGAAAAATCCTTCAATCCTAAAACAATCAAGGTCAAAAAAGCCCACTGGCGACTAGGTGAAGTCATCAAAGACTCATTGCAAGCAGCTAAATTTAAGCGTGTCGCAACAACTAGACCCGTTTTACCAGACTTACCAGAAGAAGTAAGAATGGTAGATGATTATGAATTAATTGATTCTACTGATGTTTTGGATGATTTAGTGGCTGAGTAAAGTAAGGATATTGTTATAAGTTTGAGAAATAGGGTAAATCATATACCCTATTTTTCTGTATATAACGAATCATCCGTAATTCCCCCAATTTTCGCAAGTAATTATTTATAAAGCAAATTAAACACAGATACGATAAATAAAGTTAAAAATTTTAACTTTATTTGTGTGAAATATCGAATTGTAGTACAATATTTAATGAGGTGAACGATGAAATATACGATAAAACAATTGCTTAATTTACCTTCATGGCACGAAATAATTTTAGAGAATCCACTAATTTCAGATAAAAATCAACCGAACAAATTTCTAGATGAGCTTCAAAACAATTCTGATTATAAAGACAATATCGGCAAGTTTGAACTGTTTGAAACAGGTTTAATTGCCGTTGAACAATGGAACAAACTCATTTGGGATACTTTTCCAAACGAAAAAATACAACGTTTATTAGTGCCGATAAATAACGAAGTTTACGAAGTCGAAATTGAATTGGTTAAGCGGATATATGGAAAATCTTCTATTGTTTCAACTGACCGCATATTTGAAATTCGTTTCAATTTGACAGGTGATACGCTGAAACAATGGAATAAACTCTTTTCTGTTCGCCAAACCGTTAGTATATTACGTGGCATTTTTCTGGTTTCAAATGAAAAAACGTTTATACAAAACAAGGTGCATGACAAAAAAATCATCACTTATCAAAAATATATTATTAGCATATTTGACAAGGCAAAAAAGAAAGATGATTTGACCGATATTTCGGCAGGTCTGTTGTCAAATAAAGATATATTGACGAAACTTATTCAATAAAAGGAAGTGGTTGAAATGACACAAAACAAATCGATTGCATCAACATTTCTAAAAGATGGTTTAAAAGTTCAACAAATGTTAGTTGAAATGGACTTAGATGAGTATGTATTTGCTGATGAACTAGGCATCTCACATTCAGATTTTAAGAAAATACTAGCTGGTCTTTGGAATGATAAGTTAATCTATTCGATTATCAACAAACGACTATTACCACAATACGAAACATTTTTAAGCGAACAACAAAGATTAACAGTTTTATCTATTTACCTCGAAAGTAAGAACTCATTTTCTGATCCATTTGCTGTAAAGCTTCTTCGCTTGTATTTTGAAATGACTCAAATACAATTTGCAAAGATTCTTGGTGTTGACGTTCAGTCGATTAAATACTGGGAAACAGGACGTTCTAAACCAAATGCAAATGCTGAAATACTGCTTACACTGTTGTTGTTCCAAAAAATTACACCAAAAGATCTTTTGGATATAGCCGAAAATAATCATACTGAGATTGCGTTTGGTTAATGAAGAAGAAACAAAACACGCAAGGAAGTCGTATTCCAGTACGGCTTCTTTGCGTGTTTTTAAATTTATTTAGGTAGATGATTCATTTTCTTTTCAGCGATTGCCTCTGTTAATGTTTGAGAAAAATTTAACTGTAGTTCTTTTCCTAATCTGTCAGCCCATTTTGGGATAGTAAGGGTTTTTTTGACTGGCTTGTCATTATCCAGGTAATCTTTTAAGTCTACGCTAACAAGAGTGACAAAAGATTTTTCAGGATCATAATTAAAATAAAACTCTGTATCATCTTTGAACGGATTATTTTTTTCTGGTGATAAGTCGTTGATATTTGAAGGAATAGGCGGATTTTCACCTTTTTCAATATAATCAGCAATCATAATCCCTAACCAATCCGAAGCCATATCTAACCCGTTATCAATATCATTTCCTTGAGTTGCACCAAAAGGTATATCTGGAAAGTGAATAGAGTAAACAGCCTGAATACCTTGCGTATCATCATAATAAAAAATCGCTGGATAAGTTGCTTTAACCATGAAAATCAAACTCCTTTCAAAATGCGGCAGGACTATCTAAGCCCCGCCTGTTTTAAAATGGCGAACTCGGTTCTTTTTGATAACTCACCTTGAGGAATCGTAATCGGACGATGGAGCCCTTGCTTTGTCATTTTAATATGCGAGCCTTTTCCTTGTTTTGGAACAATATGCAAGCCATTCTTTTTTAAAAGCTTAACCATTTCTTTTTGTGTCATTGGCATAGTCGACATTACCTCCTGACAAATGAATTATACGTGTTGCACGCATTCGATGTCAAGAGATATGCGTGTTGTACGTGTTGAAAATCTTTATTTGGTTTATCATTTTTTTTGATACAGGAGTATATGGTAGTAGTCGATAATGTAGAAAATAAGCTAAAGCACCAACCTCTGTTGAGAGGCCGGTTCTTCAACTTTTTTTTATATTATTGAATCTCTTTCGGTGTTTTTTCCTTACGCGACTTCTGCCAAATAAGGACAATAACGACCATACCGACTAAGCCAATGGCAATTATAAATATTCCTTGACCACCTGTATCTATTTACATCGAAAGTAAGAACTCATTTTCCGCTCCATTTGCTGTAAAGCTTCTTCGCTTGTATTTTGAAATGACTCAAGTACAATTTGCAAAGATTCTTGGTGTTGATGTTCAGTCGATTAAATACTGGGAAACCGGACGTTCTAAACCAAACGCAAATGCTGAAATACTGCTTACACTGTTGTTGTTCCAAAAAATCACACCAAAAGACCTTTTGGATATAGCCGAAAATATTCACACTGAGATTGCGTTTGGTTAATCCTGTTTCGATTACCCTTCGCATATTTTTGTTCAACGGCACTCTTCAAACTTAAACGTGTATTTTAAAGTTGTCTTTTAAGTTTACATTTGGTACAATATAAAAAGAAAAGAGGTGTTCAACGTGGAAAAAGTAAAAAACATGATGATTGCCAGTGTAACTGATGTACGCAAGGACTTCACCAATGTGATGAATGAATTGGAAAAAGAAAAAGAAATTTATGTGTTTAACAACAATCGCCCCAAAGCAATATTGGTAGATTACGAGGCAAGAAAAAAAGAACTCGAGGCACAAAAAGAGCTTGAAGATTTATTTTATCAAATGATGAATGACGAAATGTTCCAGGCTATTGACTCGTTAGACATTGAACCACTTCGTATGAACTACAATGAATCAAAAGGCTATTTTGAACCTGCAGACTGGGACAAAAAACGTAATAATGCGATTACGGAGGACTGGTAGTGTACGAAATTTATTATCTTGGTGAGACATTTAGCAAAATCGATGGAGCTCAAAATCACTACGCCATAGTAATCGACAACCGAAAAATATTTAGCTTAGCATTTAATTTGTTAACATCCCAATACGATGAGAAGTCTGAAAAAATAAAACTACACTATTATCCAATAATAGATTGGAAAGAAGCTGGTTTAAAAAAGCAGACATACGTCGATATTCTTTCTTTAGTTGAATACGACATTGCGCAAATTCGTAAATATGCTGAACACAAGGGGACTCTACAAAAGCGCGACATCCTAGGCTTCGTTCAGTTCGTGAAGTCATATACGTATCGACTCTCAAAGTTCAACCAAAATATTGAAAAATAAGTTGAAGCACCGAACCTTTGTTTATAGGTCGGTGCGTATTTTGTTTTGTGAGAGCGTAGATATAATAAAGCAATTTTGTTGATGAATCTTTTAAACACAACGTATTTCCCAGAAACTTTCAGCCTTTTTTTGCCCTTTGTGATAAAATGACCATAAGTGGAGGTGAGAAGATGATTTTCATTATTTCGTATCATATTTTTTTAGTCCTCATCGGCATTTATGGCATTATTCGGCACAATCAAATCAAACATGAAAGCAACAAAAGGCGAAAAGAATACGCATTTATCGAGATGCTCAGTGAGTGTATTGGGATTAGCGTGATTACTTTTGGCTTAATTTTGGTGGGGGAGTATTTTAATAGAGGATTAACAGCATTAGTAAACGAATATTGGTGGATTTATTTCTTGTTGACTTTAATAGTTATGGGTGATTTCTATTATCATTTTTACACCTTGCCGTTTATTGGCATAGTGGGTGATATTGTCAATGATGACGTGACGATTGAGGCCGACAAATTAAAAGATGCCCGACTAGAAATCAATGAATACCAATTATTAGTTGGACAAAGAGTCGGGATTTTAGCTTGCATGGCACCACTTGGTATCTTGTTGCCATTTATGACGGACATTTTTATTATTTCACACGTTAGTCAAATTGGTGTCGGTTCGGTGGTTAGTTTAGGTGGTTTTTTTGTTTATGGTTTATTACTTTGGCATAATTATAAAGCTTATGCTAAGGCGACGAAATTGTTGACGTTGATTGATAAGCAGATGAATTAGGTGTGATTAAAAAAGGCATATAAAGAGAAAAAAGCCTGTTAATTAAGGCTTTTTTGTTGGAATGAAGCGACAATAAGCGTAATGGCTGCCTCTAGATTGGATAGCTTTAAAGTCCCGAATTTGCGAATCGCTCTAGTTTTCATATCAATACTTCTAACATGGTCTAATAACATAACGCCTTTTGTACCAAAATCATTCATTGGAACATTTTCAATCCAAGGGTTATCAAGCCAAAATTGTTCGGTTGAATATTTTGGTGACGTTGAAATTGGAACGACAAGGCGGATATGCGGGTGTAAAATATTGAAGCTATCAGAACTCACAATGACCACTGCTCTTTTGTCTCCTTGCTCGTGTCCGATATTCGGGGTTAAATCTGTAAAC
>JAITWV010000391.1 GCA_031285105.1 Streptococcaceae bacterium
AATTCAAAGTTGAAGCAAACGTTGGTGCGCCTCAAGTATCTTACCGTGAAACATTCCGTGCGCCTATGGTCCAAGCTGAAGGTAAATTTGTACGTCAGTCTGGTGGTAAAGGTCAATACGGACACGTTTGGGTTGAGTTCACACCTAACGAAGAAGGTAAAGGATTTGAGTTTGAAAACGCAATCGTTGGTGGTGTGGTTCCTCGTGAATACATCCCAGCAGTTGAAAAAGGTTTAGCAGAATCTATGGATAACGGTGTTCTTGCTGGTTACCCAATGGTAGATATCAAAGCAAAACTTTATGATGGTTCTTACCACGATGTCGATTCAAATGAAACAGCCTTCCGTGTAGCTGCATCTATGGCATTAAAAGCTGCTGCGAAGAAAGCTAACCCAGTAATTCTTGAGCCAATGATGAAAGTGACAATTACTGTTCCTGAAGATTACTTAGGTGATATTATGGGTCACGTAACTGCTCGTCGTGGTCGCGTTGAAGGTATGGAAGCACATGGTAACTCACAAATCGTTAATGCGATGGTTCCACTTGCTGAAATGTTCGGTTATGCAACTACATTACGTTCTTCTACACAAGGTCGTGGTACATTCATGATGGTATTTGACCACTATGAAGATGTTCCTAAATCTATTCAAGAAGAAATCATCAAGAAAAACGGTGGAAATGCTTAATTAGCATCGAAATAAAATTTTACTCCTAGAAGGTTTACTCTTTCTAGGAGTTTTTTTGCTCTTTTCATAAGCCAAAACAAAGTATATAATATTAATATCAATCGCTTACATAAGGAAATGAAAGGGAATTTACATATGAAAAAATTAATTATTAATGCAGATGATTATGGTTACACACCAGGAGTCACACAAGGCATCATTCACACCCACTTGAAAGGATTGGTTACCTCAACGACAGCTTTAAGTGTTTCGCCTTACTTTTTAGAAGCGATGGAAATTGCAAGAAACTATCCAACTTTGGCAATTGGTTTGCATTTAACACTTACCTTACGTTTTGCCAAACCTGTCTTGCCTGCACATTTAGTCCCAAGTTTAGTAGATGAAAAAGGTGAGTTTTTACCATTAGGTACTTTTGCACAACATGTGGATTTAAAGGAAATAGAAATGGAATGGGAGGCGCAAATTTTACGTTTCTTAGAATGTGGCAGACGACCGGATCATTTAGATTCACACCACAACGTTCATGGAAAAACACCAGAATTGCTAGAGATTGCCTTAAAATTAGCACGTAAATATAATTTGCCATTAAGAAATTGTGAACGCCAAGACGAACAAATAGGTATGGTTGAAAAATATTATGGAAACATTCCAACACCTGACCAAATGAAACCAGAATTTTATGGCAAAAAAGCAACATTAGAAACATTTATTGAAATATTGGATGACATAAAAAATAGTCCCAAAGAAACATTTGAAATGAATTGTCATCCAGCTTTTATTGATCCAGATTTAGTAAGAGATTCTTCTTATGTTTATGAACGTTTGGATGAGGTAACTATTTTGACTTCAAAAGCTGCAAAAAATGCCTTGCAAGAACGAAATATTTTACTAGCAAATTATGAAATATTACAGATTAATAGTAAAAAGTTGAACAAATAGTTTGAAAATAACACAAAAAAAATCAAATGCTCTCTTTTAAAAAAGGGATTCATTTGATTTTTTTGTTAATGTTAACTTTCGTTTTCGGCCAAATAATCCCTTTGACGATACAGTTCCATTTTGTCTTGGAAGTAAGTTTCAGTTGCCCCATAAGCTGTCCATGTAATCGCATTGGCACCGGCTTGAATGGTTGCATGAATCATTTCATCTGTATTTCCACCTGAGGCAATAATTGGAAAATCAGGGAACTGAGCACGAATTTTTTTCACTAATTCTACCGTATTTTTCCCACCTGCTACGTTAAAAATATCGACTCCGGCATCAATATATGCTTGTAAATCGACTTTATCATTGACCACAGTATAAACAATTGGAATATCCACACTGTCTTCTACAATGCTAATCGTATCTAAATCACTTGGAGCGTTTAAAACTACACAAGTTGCCCCATACTCTTCAGCAAATGATCCTAGACGAGCTGAACGTGGACCAGATGTTACGCCACCGCCAATTCCTGCTAAAATCGGCACTTTGGCTACTTGTGAAATTGCCCGTAAAATTGAGGTATTAGGTGTCCACGGATAGACACATAAAATCGCATCAGCATCATTGTTATCAATCACAGCCACGTCCATTGTGTAAATAATCGATTTAATTCTTTTTCCGAAAATGCGAATGCCACTTGCTTCACGAATCACATTTGGTAACTCGATAATTGAATCTCTTAATGTTGATTTCAATTCAGGGACATATTTTCGCCCATTTCCATTTGTTTCTTCCATGATATCCCACCTTTTATATTAATTAACTACACCTATTATACATAGTTATCAGCAAATAAAAAAGTGTTTGGATAAAAAATGATGTGAATATAAGAATGAAAATTTAATGGAAAATTTTCATAAAAAAGATGATAATATTTCAATTTGTAATTTCTAAGCAATATCTGTGCCATAAAATTTTTTTTTTGTTACTATTTGTTTAAGATAGTAATTAATAAAGAGTAGGAGAGCAAAAGAAATGCGGTATTTGATTAATAAAAGCACCAACCCTTACTTTAATCTAGCTTTAGATGAATATGCCATGCGTTATCTTGATGTGGGCGAGGATTATTTCTTCTTATGGCAAAATGAGCCTTCAATTATTATTGGCAAAAATCAAAATACTTTAGCTGAAATTAATGCAGATTTTATTGAGCAAAATCAAATTAAAGTAGCTCGGCGCATGTCTGGTGGTGGAGCAGTTTATCATGATTTTGGTAATCTGAATTTTACGATTATTACCAATATTGAAGACGTTTCAAAAGTTAATTTTCACAAATATGTGCAGCCAGTGATTGATGCATTAAAGTCAATGGGTGTTAATGCGGTAGCTAGTGGGCGCAATGATATTTTAATTAATGAAAAGAAGATTTCTGGCAATGCACAACGTCAAGCAAATGGTCGATTAATGCATCATGGCACGTTAATGTTTGATGTTGATGTGGATACAATGGTTCGCTCACTGAATGTAGCTGATGATAAGTTTATTTCAAAAGCTGCTAAGTCGGTGGCATCTCGTGTAAGTAATGTTAAAGATGCCTTACCTGTTGGGAACACTTTAGACGATTTTTGGTCGAAGCTTCATTATTATTTATCTAATGAAGAAAAAGATAAAGAAATTACATTAACGCATGAACAATTAAATGAAGTTCAAGCATTAGCTGACATTAAATATAGCACTTGGGATTGGATTTATGGCAAAACACCAGAGTTTACTTATCAAAATGGTGCTAGATTTGCTGGTGGGAAAATTGAAGTTTCAGTCGTTGTTGATAATGGATATATCGAAATGATTCGTTTTAATGGAGATTATCTAGGCGTCAATGATGTAGAAGAAATCGAAGAAGCATTAAAAGGACAGCGATTTATTAAAGAAGATGTCGAGAAAATTTTTAATAAATATCCATTTGCTAGCTACTTTGGCACGATTACTCAAGAAGAAGTATTATCAATATTGTTTAATTAATAGGAGGTTACACACATGAACAAAGATGTCTTAGATTTTCAAAAACATCTGGATGCGGTGAAAGAATTGTATCCTGAAGTGCAAGTGTTAGATGATGAGGGAAATGTAGTCAACAAAGACTTAATGCCAGAATTATCAGATGAGCAATTGGTTGAATTAATGGAGCGTATGCTTTGGAGCCGGACTTTAAATGAACGTTCAACCGTCTTAGCTAAACAAGGAAAATTAGGCTTTTTTGCACCAACAATCGGACAAGAAGCTTCGCAATTAGCCTCAAGTTTTGCTTTTGACAAGAAAGATTATTTATTACCAGGTTACCGCGATATTCCTCAATTAGTCCAACATGGTCTGCCACTACATCAAGCTTTTCTTTGGTCACGTGGACATGCTGCAGGGAATGTTTATGAAAAAGATTTATTAGCCTTACCTCCACAAATCATCATTGGTGCTCAAATTATTCAAGCAATGGGTGTAGCAATTGGGTTGAAAAAACGTGGAAAACAGCAAGTCGCATTTACTTATACAGGTGATGGTGGTTCTTCACAAGGAGATACTTACGAAGGAATGAATTTTGCTTCTCGTTTCAAAGCGCCCGTTATTTTTTACATTCAAAATAACGGATATGCAATTTCAACTCCTCGTTTTAAACAAACAGCCGCTCCAACATTAGCCCAAAAAGCAGCTGCAGCAGGAATTCCAGGTATTCAAGTAGATGGAATGGATGCTCTAGCGGTTTATCAAGTTTCAAAAGCAGCAAGAAATTGGGCATTAGCTGGAAATGGACCAGTCTTAATTGAAACAATCACGAATCGTTTTGGCCCACATTCAATGTCAGGTGATGATCCATCATTGTACCGCTCAAAAGAAGATATCGAGCAATGGAAGACACATGACCCAATTGATCGTTACCGTAAATTCTTAGTGAAAAAAGGTTTATGGAATGAAGAAATGGAAGAAAAATATGTAGCAAAAGTAAACGAAGAAATTACGCAAGCAGTGAAATTAGCAGACGGTGCGCCAAAACAAAAAGTTTCTGATTTCTTAAAAAATACTTTTGAAACCCCAGGGCAAGTAATCAAAGAACAAATTGCTTATTTTGAGCATAAAGAAGCATAGTGAGGGATATAAAAATGGCTAATATGACAATGATTCAAGCAATTACCAATGCCATGGATGTGGCGATGGAAAAAGATGAAGATATTTTATTATTCGGTGAAGATGTAGGTAAAAACGGTGGGGTCTTTCGTGCCACTGCTGGTTTAGAGGCTAAATATGGTGAAGAACGCGTTATAGATACACCATTAGCTGAAAGTGGTATCGGGGGCATGGCAATTGGACTAGCATTAGAAGGCTTTCGTCCAATTATGGAAGTGCAATTCTTTGGTTTTATTTATGAAGTATTTGATTCAATCGCTGGACAAATGGCTCGTTATCGCTACAAAATGAGTAGTACGCGCAATATGCCAATCGTCGTTCGCTCTCCATTTGGCGGTGGCGTTCATACACCAGAAATGCACTCAGATAATTTAGAAGGATTAATGACTCAAACACCCGGTGTAAAAGTAGTTATTCCATCAAATGCTTATGATGCGAAAGGATTATTACTTTCAGCTATTGAAGATAATGATCCGGTAATTTTCTTAGAACACATGAAACTGTATCGCTCGCAACGAATGGAAGTGCCAGAAGATTATTACACTGTACCAATTGGAAAAGCTGCAGTTGCCCGTTCAGGAAAAGATGTATCGGTGATTACTTATGGGGCAATGGTCAATGAGTCCTTAAAAGCAGCTGAAGCCTTAGCAAAAGATGGAATTGATGTTGAAGTTATTGACTTGCGTACAGTTGCGCCATTAGACATTGAAACAATCATTGCGACAGTTGAAAAAACAGGCCGAATCGTCGTTGTTCAAGAAGCACAAAGAACAGCGGGTGTGGCAAGTGATGTGATGTCTGAAATTTCAGAGCGTGCGATTTTATCGTTAAAAGCACCAATTGCAAGAGTTGCTGCACCGGATACTATTTTCCCATTTGGCATGGCAGAAAACGATTGGTTGCCAAATCATGAAGATATTAAAATGAAGATTAAAGAAGTTTATGAGTTTAACTAATAGTGGTGAAATGAGCTGTTAGGATTGACTAAATTCTTCAAAGATGATGGTTCTTCGCTTGCGAAGGTTCTCAGCTTTGAAAATTTTGCTCAATCCTGCTCATTGAACCCGGAATAAGAATAAGGAGATAAAAAATGGCTTATATTTTTAATTTACCAGACGTTGGAGAAGGAATGCACGAAGGTGAAGTAGCTGAGTGGTTAGTAAAAGTTGGCGACACGGTAAACGAAGGTGATCCAATTTTAGAATTACAAAATGACAAACTATTACAAGAAATTTTATCTCCAGTATCAGGTACAATCACAAAACTCTATGTAAAAGCAGGTACATTAGCAGTAGTTGGTGAACCTTTAGTAGAATTTGATGGAACAGGCGAGGTGACTCCTGAAAAATTTGAACCCAAAGCAGTTGAACCTGTGGAAGAAGAAGTAAAACCTGTTCAAACTTCAGATGCACCAGACTTACCAGCACGTTTAGGTGGGGATAAAGTCTTTAAACGTGTATTAGCAATGCCTTCTGTTCGTCGATTTGCCTTTGAAAATGATGTTGATATTGAAACAATTGTCGGAACAGGTAAAAATGGACATGTTACGCATGAAGATATTGAAAAAGTAATGAAGGGTGGAACAACTACTCTAGTGGAAGAAGTAGAAGTACCAGTTGCAACTAAAACATTCTTAAAACAAACAATTGAAACATTTGTGGACAAATCAGATGATGCGCCCGTAACCCGAGAAAAAATGACACCAACTAGAAAAGCAATCGCCAAAGCAATGTTGAACTCAAAAGCACATGCACCACACGTAACGATTTTTGATCAAGTAGAAGTTTCAGCATTAATGGCACACCGCTTGCGCATGAAAGATTACGCAGCAACACAAGATGTGAAGTTAACTTTCATGCCATATTTCGTTAAAGCATTAACAGCCGTTGCGAAAAAATTCCCAACATTAAATGCTTCAGTAGATGAAAGTACAGATGAAATTGTCTACAAAAACTATTACAATATCGGATTTGCTGCAGATACACCACATGGTTTATTTGTCCCAAATATCAAAAAAGCTGATACGAAAAATATGATGATTTTAGCTAACGAAGTGGTTTCATTAGCAAAAGCAGCAACAGATGGCAAATTAGCAGCGTCGGATATGAAAGATGGCACAATTACCATTTCTAATATCGGTTCAGCGCGTGGTTCGTGGTTTACGCCAATTATTAACTACCCAGAAGTAGCCATTTTAGGTGTCGGAACGATTGCAAAAGAGCCAATTGTCAATGAAGAAGGCGAAATTGTCTTTGGGAATAATTTGAAACTTTCATTAACATTTGACCACCGCATTATTGATGGTGTGATGGCTCAAAGCGCAATGAATGAATTAAAACGTTTATTAGGAAACCCAGACTTATTATTATTGGAGGCATAACAATGGTTGTAGGAAATTTTGCTCAAGAAAAAGATACACTAGTAATTGGTTCAGGACCTGGTGGGTATGTGGCGGCGATTCGTGCTGCACAAATGGGTCGCAAGGTAACAATTATTGAAGGGACATTTATCGGTGGTGTTTGTTTAAACGTTGGTTGTATTCCTTCAAAAGCGTTAATTAATGCCGGTCATCGTTATGAAGAAGCACAGCATGGCGAAATGTTTGGTGTTAAAACTGAAAATGTTATTTTAGATTTTGCCACAACTCAACTTTGGAAAGATACAAAAGTAGTAGGTGTCTTAACCAAAGGTGTTGAAATGTTATTAAAGAAAAATAAAGTCGAAATCATTCGTGGTTGGGCGGAGTTTGTGGATAACAAGACAGTTCGAGTAATTGATGGCGATGAATCACAATTACTGTCATTTGAAAATATGATTGTCGCAACTGGTTCAAGACCTATTGAAATTCCTGGTTTTAAATTTGAAAACCGTGTAGTTGACTCAACTGGCGCTTTAAACTTACCAGAAGTACCCAAACATTTAGTTGTCATCGGTGGTGGTTATATCGGTTGTGAATTAGCTGGTGCCTATGCCAATTTAGGTGCAAAAGTAACCATTTTAGAAGGAATGGATAAAATTTTACCAAACTTTGATGATGATATGGTCAAATTAGTGACGAACAACTTTGCTAAGAAAAATGTTGATATAGTAACTTCAGCAATGGCAAAAGGTTCTGAGCAAACTGCAGATGGTGTGAAAGTATCTTATGAAGTTGGTGGGAAAATCGAAACAATTGAGGCCGATTATGTGTTAGTTTCAGTTGGCAGACGTCCAAATACAGACACTGTTGGCTTAAATAACACAGATGTGAAACTAAATAGCCGTAACCAAATCATTGTAAACAAACAAGGAATGACCAATGTTGAAGGGATTTATGCCATTGGTGATATTGTTCCAGGCTTAACATTGGCTCATAAAGCAAGTTACGAAGCAAAAATTGCCGCTGAAGCTATTGGTGGACAAAAAGTCGAAATTAATTACCAAGCAATTCCAGCCGTATGTTTCACGGATCCAGAATTAGCAACAGCCGGTATGCTTGCACACGAAGCAAAAGAAGCTGGTTACGAAATCAAATCAACAACCTTCCCATTTGCCGGAAACGGACGAGCATTATCGTTAGGAAAAACAGAAGGATTTGTTCGCTTGATTACTGAAAAAAGCTCTGATGTTATTTTAGGCGCTCAAGTAGCTGGTGTTGGGGCAAGTGATTTAATTGGTGAATTAACTTTAGCAATTGAGTCAGGCATGTCAACGGAAGATATCGCATTAACCATCCATGCCCATCCATCATTAGGTGAAATTATCATGGATGCTTCAGAAGCTGGTTTAGGTATGCCAATTCACATGTAATTTAAATTGATGCGGATAGTTGCTCACACAAACTATCCGTATTTTTAGGGAATAGGGAGATAAAATGAGAAATAATAAAGTTTTTAATATGATTTTAGCAGCACTTTTTGCATCAATTATTGCCATTACCGCACAAATTTCCGTGCCAATTGGCATTGTACCAGCAACTATGCAACCAACTGGAGTGCTATTGACAGGACTTATTTTAGGGAAAAAATGGGGCAGCATCTCAACAAGTATTTATGTACTAATGGGCGCGATTGGTCTACCCGTTTATGCTGGAGGAGCTAGTGGATTTGGTGCTTTATTTGGTCCAACAGGTGGATATTTGTTTGGTTTCATCGCTGTTGCTTTTGTTATTGGATTCATTCATGAGCGCAAACAAAGGAATTTTTTTTCAATTAGTATTGCAGTAATTACCGGTGCTATTGTTATGCTTGTGTTAGGGATGACATGGTTGAAAATATTCACTGGTATGAGTTTCTTAGAATCATTTGCTGTAGGAATTGTGCCATTCATTTTACCAAATACTCTACAAATTGTCTTAGTGATTGCTGTAGGCATGGGGATTTTAAAGAGATTGCCAAAACGTATGATGGAGAGAATTGGATATTAAAGTAAGAGCGAGATAAAACTAATTTATTGAGTTTGTTTAATGAATATTGAAGGAAGAAAACCCCAAAATTCTATCAGTAAAGATGGAATTTTGGGGTTTTCAGTTATTAAAAATTAAATTTGCGTTCAAACAATCATCAAACCCTAGCGTACTAAGATTTCAAAGGAGATATTTAATTTTCCTGACGTTTCATAAAATAAATCAATGTTTGTAATTCATTTGTCAAATCAACTGATTGAACTACCACATCATCAGGCGTTAACACACTATGCGGAGTGAAATTTAAAATGCCTTTTACACCAATATCAACTAATTGATTGGCAACATCTTGGGCAAATTTTCCAGGAACAGTTAAAATAACGACGTTTATTTCTTCTTTATCAAGAACTGATTTCATATTTTTCATATCGTGAACAATTAAACCAGACACTTCTTTACCGATAACATTTGGATTGACATCAAACGCTGCGGCAATTCTTAAGTTATTATTTTGATAAAATTTAAAGTTTAATAACGCATTCCCTAAATTACCAACACCTATTAAAGCGACTTTGGTTAGTTGGTCATCATTTAACGTTTTTGCAAAAAAGTTCATCAAATTTTCAACATCATAGCCATAACCACGTTTTCCTAACTCCCCAAAATAAGAAAAGTCACGACGAATCGTTGCGCTATCTACTTGTAAAGCTTCTGACAATTCTCTTGAATTAATTCTTAATACCCCTTGTGAATGAAGTGTGCGTAGGTATCTATAATATAAAGCTAGACGTTTTGCGGTTGCATTTGGAATCAAAGTATTTTCTTTTTCTCTCAAGTTTTCCACCTCCATAATTATTAGTCCAGGTTCAATCGGACAGCATTGAGCTAAATTTTCAAAACTAAGAGACCATAGGAAGTCCCTTTACGGGAAACCCCCGCAAGCGGAGCGCCCTGAAAGAAGTGCCCTTGGGGTAAACCTTAGTTTTGAAAAATTTACTCTATGCTAAGCGTCCGTTTTACCTTTTAATTATTATATATAATATCACAAAGATTATAAGTGTGTATGTGATTTTTTTCAATAAATTAGCCTTAATGTGCTATAATTTAGGAAAAATTTGTGAAATGAGCGAGAAATAATGATATTACTACAAGTACAAAATGTGGCAAGGCTTTTTGGTGCGCAAGTGCTATTTGAAAATATTCAAATGGAAATTGCGGATAACTCAAAAATTGCACTAGTTGGGCGAAATGGTGCAGGAAAATCAACTTTATTAAAGATTATTGCCGGTGTTGAAGCTCCTGACCAAGGAACCATCAGCAAAAATAAGTCTGCAACTATCGGTTATTTGGCACAAAATACGGGCTTAGCTAGTGATGATACGGTTTATGATGAGATGTTAAAAGCATTTAGTGAAGTAATTCAAATGGAAAAAAGAATGCGAATACTTGAAGAATTAATTGCAACAACTCCTCCTACTGATAATAATTATGAGGCGATACTAAAAGAATACGATCAACTTCAACACAATTTTGCTGATAAAAATGGTTATGCCTATGAAACCGAAACACGATCAGTTTTACATGGTTTTGGTTTTGATGAAAGTTTTTACAATCAAAAAATTTCCTCTTTGTCAGGTGGTCAAAAAACACGTCTTGCTTTGGCTAAACATTTATTACAAAAACCAGATATTTTAATATTAGATGAACCGACGAACCATTTGGATATTGATACTCTTGCTTGGTTAGAAAATTATCTACAAGGGTATAAAGGAGCGATTTTAATTGTCAGTCATGATCGCTATTTTTTAGACAAAGTAACGAGTCAAACTTATGAATTATCAAGAAGAAAAATGCGTTCTTATGCTGGCAACTATTCTCGATATCTAGAGTTAAAAGCAGCTCAATTAGCCAGTGATTTAAAGCAATTTGAAAAGCAGCAAGAAGAAATTGCTAAGTTAGAGGATTTTGTGGCTAGAAATTTAGCGCGTGCTTCGACAACTAAACGGGCACAAAGTCGTAGAAAACAACTAGAAAAAATCGATCGCTTAGAAAAGCCAATTGAAACGGACAAATCAGTCAAATTCGGTTTTCAAATCGAGAAAGTTTCAGGTAATGTGGTTTTAACGCTGAATGACAGTGCGATTGGTTACAAGGATACATTAAGTGAGCCGGTGAGTTTAGATATACGAAGAAAAGATGCGATTGCTTTAGTTGGTCCAAATGGAATTGGGAAATCGACTTTATTGAAATCAATTATTGGTAAAATTCCCTTTATTAAAGGCGAAGTGGCATTAGGAGCGAATGTGTCAGTTGGTTATTATGATCAAGAACAAGCGCAATTATCTGGTCGAAAAACAGTTTTAAAAGAATTATGGGATGAACATCCAACGGTTGCTGAAAAAGATATCCGATCTGTTTTAGGTGGCTTTTTATTTACTGGTGATGATGTGGAAAAAACAATTCCTTTATTGTCAGGTGGGGAAAAAGCACGGGTAGCATTGGCAAAACTTTCAATGGATTATGATAATTTTTTGATTTTAGATGAACCGACTAACCACTTAGATATTGATAATAAAGAAGTGTTAGAAAATGCCTTGATTGATTATGAAGGCACTTTATTGTTTGTTAGCCATGATCGTTATTTCATTAATCGTGTGGCGACAAAAGTAGTCGAATTGAGCGAAAAAGGAAGTAAACTTTATCTTGGGGATTATGATTATTATTTGGAAAAAAAGCAAGAAGAAGAAGAATTGTTACGCTTGAAAGAATTAGAAGAAGGTAAGAGTGTTGTTGAAATTCAGGCAACTCAAACGAAACAAGACTTCCAAGCAGGTAAAGAACAAGCCAAAAAATTACGAGCAGCACAAAGGAAAGTTGAAGCACTTGAAGAACAAATGAGCGAGATAGAAGCAACTATTCAGAAACTTCATCTAGAAATGGAAAAGGCTGCTGAGGAAAATCATGTAGATAGTTTACATAATTTGAATCAAAAAATGGAACAACTCCAGAAAACGCAAGATGAATTGATGAATGAATGGGAGGAAGCGAGTGTATTATTGGAAGAACTACAGTAATACTTTTTAAACTGGTGAGTTGATATTAAGATGGATGTTAGTATTTATATTAATAAATAACTAAAAAATAATTTTATTTTAATTAATTGTTGACGAAAGTTTATTAATAATGTAAACTCATTGTTAGTGTAAATAGAGGTGCTCACGATTAAGAGTAGACTTATGAAGCAGACCAACTGTGAAGAAGTAAGTTAAAAGGAATCTGAGCCGAAGAAAATGTTTGGTAAACAATTTTCTGGTAGATGGGAAAATATCTCATTTACTCCTGCAAAAAATATTGCAGTGGTGCTATTTTGTTTTCTTTTATAGAAACCAAAGCAGGCGTCCATTAATTTAGACGGCTGTTCCTTTTTTTACACTAGAAAAGGAGGAGTTATCATGAATCAAAATTTGGAAAAGAAGTATGGTTTAATTACCGCAATTTGTTTAGTTGTTGGGGCAGTGATTGGAAGTGGGATTTTTTTCCTAAATGAAACAGTTTTTGCTGCAACAGGCGGACGTTTGTACCTAGCAGTTATCGCATGGTTAATTGGTGGTGCGATTATGTTTTGTATGATGTATGTTTGGGGGCAACTAGCAAGAAACAAAGAAGGTATGAATGGTTTAATGGATTTTTCTGATCAATTAGTTGGTCGTACCTATTCTTATTTCTTAACATGGTTTTTAGGTACAATTTTGTATCCATCATTTGTTGCCGTCTTGGCTTGGGTAACGGCTCGATTTACCGCAACTTTACTTGGGTGGAGTCAACCAAATACAAGTGGTCCAGTTTGGATGTTAGCGGGTGTTTATTTAATTGGGATTTATACAATGAATGTCATTTCACCTAAATTAGCAGGACATTTTCAAGTATCAACGACATTTATTAAAGTTATTCCATTGCTATTAATGGGATTTGTTGGAATAATCGCAGGGTTGATGAACGGGACAACTGCTGAGAATTTAACTTACATAACAACTGCACAAATATCAGGCAATCCTTTGTATGTAGCAGTTTTAGCGACAGTCTTTGCTTATGCTGGCGCTGAGGAAGTTTTGATGATGAATAGTGAAATCAAAAATAGTAAAAAGAATTTACCACGTGCGATTATCATTGGTTCAATCATTATCATTGCGATTTATGTCATTTATACAATTGGTGTCTTTGGTTCAACGTATGCAACCACATTATCTTCACCTGGTGGCATTCGTTTAGGTTTTGAAAACTTATTTGGTCCAACATTTGGTTCAATTTTAATTGTTTTCATTATCATCTCGTGTTTAGGTGCAATGAACTCAGCAATGATGGCCGGTTCACGTGCGTTTTATTCAATTGCCCTTCGTAACATGGGTCCTCGTCCTGATTTTGTTCGTACAGTAGATGCGAAAACAGATATGCCTCCAACTAGTGCGGCGATTTCCTTGATTTTTTGTGGTACTATGATGTTTATCGTATTCGCCAACGCACAAGATGTTGGTTATCATGCACGTTGGTTTGGTGATGTGTCAGTTGGTGTCACTAGTTTAACGCCGATTACATTAATGTCGTTTTATATTCCAATTTTCATTAGTGTGATGTTAAAAGAAAAAACTTGGAATCCATTCAACCGCTTTGTAATGCCCGCGTTATCAATTGCAGGTGCAGGATTGTTAATATATATGGTGTTTGATACAAATTTCTTAGGAGCAATGTATTACCTTGCAGGGTTTGCAGTGATTATGGCTGTTGGCGGAATCTTTTTGGTATGGAATAAAGTTGCTCAAAGAAATTCACAATTTGAAACGACGGAAGATTATTCTGAATTTGTAAAAGAAATAAATTAGTTTTAATAAGATAGCTGTTAGGATGATTATCTAGCAGCTTTTTATTTGCATAAAACTAGTTAATGTCCCTAAGTTTTTATAAAATTTATCTACTATCTTTTAAAAACGCAAGCAACTATGGTAAAATTGAGGCGTTTATTAAAATAGAGGTGGCAATGTGAAAAAATTTAATCCCAATAAAAATATTATTATCGGTCTGATTCTAGCAATTATTGTCGTAGCAGTTGTAAGTATTACGGCACAAAGACGCGCAAGTGGTGAACAAGTAACGCCGGTGGGTATGGCAACGAATGAAACAGTTGGCTTTGTAGATCGAGTCGTTGGAGCACCAGGACGCTTTGTTTCTGATATCGTAAATATGGCTCAAGACTTGATGAATACCTATGAAGAAAACGTTCAACTAAAGCAAAAGTTGGATAGTTATGATCAATTAGTTCTTGATAATAAAAATCAAGCTCAACAAATTGCTCAATTGAAAGAAGAATTAAACTTGCAAACAACCCTAGCAAGTTTTGAAAAAACCACAGCAAATGTTATCACCCGTTCACCAGATACGTGGCAAGATACATTAGTCATTGATAAAGGCTCAAATGATGGTATTGCGGTTAACATGACTGTTATGAG
>JAITWV010000394.1 GCA_031285105.1 Streptococcaceae bacterium
AAACCTGTAAAATCATTCATCAGGAGTTTTGCTTGTTCCATGTATTCCATGGCTAGTCCTCCTTTGGTACCTCGACTGGTAACTCAATTGGTTCATCAACCGGGTCTTTTGGATGAATCAAAGGCGGCTCAAGTTCCGCTTCTGGTAAATCTGATGTTTCAACTTCCTCATCTACGGAGGGTTTCTTTTTGCGACGACCTCCACGTTTGGGCTTTTCTTCCACTTCTTCTGGAATAGAAGCTGGAACAATTTCTTCAATCAAAGATTTTCCAACTAATGACGGTGTGCGCCCTTCGCTGTCCTCAGCCATTAAAGCAGTCAAACGAGCTTGAGAGGTGTCTGCTGGGTAAAAATCTCCAGTAAAAAATGATTTGTTGCGTTGTTTATCGTAAAATGAATGAATTACTCTAAATTTCATGTTTTCTTTTCTCCTTTAAATTTAAATTGGTTTCCAATCGTACAATTCTGGGAATGGTAGTGCGTTTGGATTGTTGGTTGTCCATGTGCCTTTGTGGGTGGCAGCGGTTCCGTGGTTAAATGGAGTGGCAAATTCACCACGTTCTCCTTTTGGTCTGAAAACAATAAAATCAAGGCTACTGCCAACAGGTTCAGAAGCTTCTACTCCTAACATCAGTTGAAGTTGCGCCCCCGTTGTTGCAGTTGAATTAATAACGCATAATTTTTCTTCACCTGGCATAATTGTAATACCTGCTTTTCCTGTTAGTGTCATAACCATCTTTGTTTCACTTATGTTTTTCACAAAAATACTTCCAGAGAACTTCTCATTACTGCCTAGTGTTGAACTTACGATTTGGCGATAAATCTTAGCAGCGGCTGTCCCACCAGTTGTTTGAATACGCGTAGCTTTGTTTGTACCCCACTCAGGAACAGATACATTTTGAGTCAACTGAATGACCGCGCCAAGATAATGAACCCAACCCGCAGCAAAATTTCTAGCACCTACTGGAATTAAATTATTGTCCTCACTCGGATGTGTGATTTGCATTTCCTCTCCACTCGCACCAATCGCCCAAGCTGTATGCGTATAAATCGGCAGGCTATCCGTTACCCCCCCGACCCACGCAGACCAATTGTATACCCAATTCGGGATGTTGGTCGGCGGTTCTGGGGAGTGTGTTGGAATGACTTCTGATACGTGAGTTGGGTTGGTTAAGGCGAATGGTGTGGCTTTTGTTCCAAGTTCCAATTTGGGACGGAAAACAATCACGTCCAATTCATCCGAAATATTTTCAGTACTAATTCTAAAGTAGTTATTTGCTGTCCCTGTAGAAATTGATGTATTTTCAACAAACTTCACTTCACCTGGCTTCACGAGGACAGGTTGAGTATTAGAAAATCTAGGTATCCTAACAATGGATGAACCAATGTTTTTAACAAATAAAGAGACAGTATAGCTTTCACCAATAATTAAATCTGAAAATAACCTTGATATTTTTGCATTGGAACTCCCCCCAACCGTATGAATTCTTGTTGCTTTTTGAGTCGACCATTCTGCTACTTCAATGCCTTGTGTAATGGTCAATGTAGCATCTGCACCTTTACCCCAACCATTAAAATCACGTTGGTTTACCGGTATCAAATTATTATCAAACCTCGGGTCACCCCACGCTTTTTCTTCTCCACTTGGACCCATTGCCCATGCAGTATGCCCATAGCGATACCACATCTGATGCACCAATTCACGCAACTTCGCATGTGTTACACTTAACCCATCGGCAAAAATCCGCTTCAAATACACTTTATCAATCCACGAACCACCTAAATCAATCCAGTCATACATCTTTTTTTGTGTTAATTTGCCACCAGAAGAAAAAGAGGCTTTCAAAGTTTCAGCATCTTCCATTTGGTCTTCACGAGTGGTTTCATCGACTAGAAGATGCAGATTTTCCTCTGTCAAATTCGTGCCGTTTAAAAACAAATCACTTAATTCTTGTTTTTCCACTTCTACTCACCTCCTGCAATAATCATGCTTCCTACTGTGCCTTCTCCGATAATTGAAGAAGAATTAGGCACTGGGTAAGAATGTAACTTTAATGACTTTTGATTCGTCATATAAGTAAGGGACATAGTGTTGGTCAGCATTGATTTTATAGAACTTGCGGTCAATATCACGTTCACGCTCTAATTGAACCCCACGCTTATGAATTAACTTAAACGCTGGTGAACCTGAATTGGTTACTTTGACCATAATTCCTTCATCTGCAGCTAATTTCTTCGAGCGAACAATTTGAACACCTAAGATATCCGCATACGTTCCAGAAATCAACGCATTCGCCCCAACATCTGAACCAACCTTACGCTCATTTGCGTCCATACGAAGCTGTGAAGCGACTAATGGAGAAACAATTAAAACATACGCTTGGGCATCTTCGTCATTGTACATATCCAAAATTTCGCTAATTCCTTCGACTGTTGCTCCTGTTGACTTGTGCTGAGTGGTTTCACGAGCCGTTTCAAGCATGTCATTGTCAATCTTATTTGCAATTGCAAGACCAATTTGACGAGTACCTTCTCCGATTGGATCCCCATAACCAGACAATGCTGCTTCATCCGTGATTTTTACTCCACGACCGGCTTTCTTAACGGTTGCCTCTTTGGTTGTATGGTCTAGTTCGCCATAAGAAATCATTTCCCCTTCACCAAAGTCTTTGGCATCACCAATATACGTGAAGGCTGGGAATGTAATCGTGTTCCCTGGTTGGCCAACTAAAGTATTATCCACTTCAGCTAATGGTGTAAAGCGTAACTGAGCTTCTAATTCAAATGCAACCATTGGCGCTAATACTTGTGGGTTCACCAAGTTTTCTAACATAGTTAAATCTGTTGGTGCATCAAAAATTTGTAAGTTAAATCGTTTTTTCATTTTAAATTCCTCCTGTTAGTCGTTGAAATTCTTCTGGGTGTTTTTGTGCAAACTCTGCACGTTCCCATGATTTCATTGCCATAAATTCTTTTTGGGTAATTGTCGAACCATTTCCTTTTGGCGTGCTTCCAGAACCTGGAGAGCCACTTTGTTTTAAACGTGCTTCTACTCCTTGCTCAATTCCTTTAGAAAGTGCATCATTGTAGACTTTTGATAAATCATCCACTGATTTTTCCATGGATGCTTTATCGGTGAAATCAAGTGCCACAATCAATTCAACTGGGACTTCTTTTGCAGTCAACAACTCACGAGCATCAAGAGTCAATTCTCGCTTCAACAATTCAGCCTCACGAGCTAGACGTTTGTTTTCAGCGTCCTGTTCTTCTGCTTTCTTACGTTCATCTTTTGAAAGTTTTTGCTTGGCTTCATATTCAGCAAGCGCTTTGGCAATGGCATCATCTGTTGCTTTTTGTTGCTTTTCTTCCCATGCTTTTTGTGCTTTTGAAACACGTCGGTCAGCTTCGGCATCCAGTTCTTTTTGGCTAAAAGTTGGGTCTGGTGGGGTATCACCTTCGCCTCCAGTGCCACCGTCTCCGCCTTCACCATCAAAGATTTGTAGCTGGAAACGAGCTTTTGATAATTGTTCAACAAATTTTTTCATATTTTCCTCCAGTCCGACTAGTTCATGCCTAGGCGTACATATAATTTTTATTTGTCCTAAAAGTTCGAGCCTTCTAGTCCAAAAGGCGAATGACGGGAATCGAACCCGCAATGCTAGAGTCACAATCTAGTGTGTTAGCCATTTCACCACAAACGCCATAAGAAAAAGCCCACATGATATGGACTTTTCGTTTTATAATAGATTTGAAAGGTGGTGATAACATGTCAGATTTAGACAAAGATATTGATTTGATTGAGCGTTATTATATGAATGCACTAGACAAAAGGCAACAATCATTCTCTTTTTCAAAATCAATTCTAAGTTCTAAATATCCTATAAAAGAAGTGCTTGATTATTGGAAGAAAGAGTACCAACACCAAGCAACTTTTGGAATTAGTGAATACGAAATTGAGATAACTATCTCAGAGCATGAATACCGTTCAAGTATTTAACTAACCCAACTTCTTTTAGAATTTTGCGCCCAACATCCTTATCTGCAAAATGAATAGGATTGATAAGTAGCTTGATTTTACTTATTTCTTGGGTGCATTCTTTGTTGACTGATAAATCTATACCAATAATTCCATGCATGAAACGTCCGTTAATGTAAGAGGTTGGAATACTTCTTACTAAAGTCGTCATGAATGTGTACTTACGCAAGTTTAATTCAATCCATTCTAGTTGGATATCTTTTATATCTTCCACAACTATTTCCTCCTATCACTCAACCAAAGCAAAAAATTAACCAACGCAAAAAAGGCGCTCATTACCAACGCCCAACATAATATTGCACTCATATTTCCTCCAATTTAAAAAGCACCGTGCGAGTGCAGGATGCTTAATTTAACTATCTTTTAATGAGCCTATTACTTCGATATTTTTTATTTCTTGTTGAAGATAGCTCCAAATATCGTGATCAATTTCTATAACAATAGACCAATCATTTTCTTCTGTATTCCCTGGTGGTTCAAGAGCAAAAACTTCCCCTTCAATAAGTCTACCATCCAAAAGAGTGATTCTAACAAAATCAATAGTCTCTGAATGATAAACACCATCTACCATGTCTTCAATTTTCATGTTCTCACCTTCTTCT
>JAITWV010000402.1 GCA_031285105.1 Streptococcaceae bacterium
ATGCAAATAAAAGCGGCGCGGAATTTTGGGTAGCAGCCATTGTTCCCATAGCGATGTTTGTATTTGTTACCGGCTCGCGTTATGGCTGGGGCAATGATTACTTATGGTACAGAGTTCAATTTGAAAATACTTGGATGATAACCGATCAACCTGTATTTCTATGGTTAAATGAGTATTTGAACAATATTGGGCTCAACTATGTGGGAGGGTTTATGGTATATGCTTTCATATTTATTGTCTGCTCTTTTATTTTCATACGTTCATTTGGAACTGAATCAACATATATGTACTGCGTTCTAATACCTGCTGCATTATTTATTTCTACCAATACAATACGTCAAGGAGTGGGTACAGCTTTTATACTGTTAGCACTGGTATTTCTTCATAATAAGAAATGGATATTTTTGGGTATTGCAGCAATCATAGCATATTATATCCATTCAGCTACAGCAATTACTTTAGCAATATTGCTCGGTTCTTTTTTCTTAGTAAAAAAACCGATACATTATGCCATTTCAATACCGCTTTTTTTATTTTTCACACTTCTATATGATGTTAGTAATACCGCTATTCTGTCAGACTTTTTAGAGCAATATATAACTTTGGAAGGGAAGTTCCAGAGTTATATAGATGAAAGCGGAAACTGGTTTGGTGTAAATGCAATAAATAAACAATATACACGGGGTACATTCGAATTAATTTTTTCTTCTCTATTTTATTGTTCTCTATTCTATATGGGATATTTAGCATTGAAAATTAGAAATGATAAAAGGATTATTTATATATTTAATGTGGTTGTGGTGGGTTTTATGCTATTTAATGCGGTGGTTTTCTTTGAATTATTAAATCGAATGGCGCTTACTTTACAAATGTTTTATTTTGTTCCTGTGGGGTATATTATTTATGTCTATTGTAATGATTGTAAACAACCGGAAAGCCATCATGCTATCTTGTTAAAAAAACACTTTCCTTTGGGAATAACGTTCATTATAGCGGATATATTGAGGTTTTGGGGACGTTTTATATTACTTAATCCTGATGCGGATTTTTTCTGGTATCATTTTGATGATTATCTAGATCCCAATTATTTTATATATCAAATGTAACAATAAATTGTAAAATGAATATTCCAAAAGTTTCGATTATTGTTCCGGTGTATAACGTTGAAAAGTATAGAAAATGTCCAATGCGATAAGTCATAATAAGTACGATGAAGTACTACAGTATATTGTTACCGAAATAAAATCCACTCGGGTAACGCTTGCTCACAGAGTAAATTCGGCGATGATGCAAATGTATTGGAATATAGGCAAGCGATTATCGGTTGAAAAATTAGAAAAGGGATATGGCGGCAGTGTAGTAAAGCGTCTGTCTGCCGACTTGCAACAAGAATTTCCCGATACCACAGGCTTTTCGCCCCGAAATTTGTGGAATATGAAAAATTTCTATGAATTTTACGTTTTGGCTGATGAAAAAGTGCAGCGCAGCGTTGCACTTTTACCATGGCGACATAATATTTTAATAATAAGCAAAGTAAAAACACTTGATGAAGCAGTATTTTATATAAATTCTGCGCTTGAATTGGGTTTGACACACGATGTCCTACTCAATTTTATTAAGGCAGACAGTTATAAAAACACAAAAATATTGCCCAAACACAATAATTTTGCCCATACTTTGCCCGAAAATTTACAAGAACAGGCAAGCGAAATTCTGAAATCTACCTACAACCTTGAAATGCTCGGACTGAAACATCCGTTTAAAGAACGTGAACTGGAATTGAGACTGGTTGAAAAAATCAAATTTTTCATGTTAGAACTTGGAACCGGATTCACATTCATTGGCAATCAGCATCGCCTTACACACAACGATAAGGAGTATTTTGTAGATTTGCTGTTCTTCAATCGCAAAGTTCATTCTTTGGTGGCAATTGATTTGAAAATTGGTGAATTTGAGCCGGAATTTGTAGGAAAAATGAATTATTACCTTGGTTTGCTCGACGACAAAATGAAACAGGAAGACGAAAATCTCTCAATAGGTATTATTTTATGCGCCTCAAAAGGAAAAGTGGATATTGAACTTGCATTACGCGATTTCAACAAACCGATTGGAGTTGCAGAATATCAGTTACAATTCCCTGAAAAAGAAATCAAAGAATTAATTCGTAGAGAAATAGATGATTTTGCGACAGAAAAAAATGCTGCAAGAATTAAAACACACACAAAGAACTAAAAGAAATTCCAAATATTTTTATTAAAACATGAACACTCCAAAAATTTCGATTATTGTTCCGGTATATAACGTTGAAAAGTATCTGCCGCAATGTATGGATTCATTGTTGAATCAAACATTGACAAATATAGAAATTATTTTGGTGGACGACGGTTCTCCCGATAATTGCCCCGCAATGTGTGATGAATATGCAAAGCAAGACAACAGAGTAAAGGTGGTACACAAAGAAAACGGAGGATTGGGATATGCACGAAATTCAGGTCTAGAAATAGCTAATGGAGAATACATTACATTTGTTG
>JAITWV010000119.1 GCA_031285105.1 Streptococcaceae bacterium
TGCAAGGAAAAAATCGCTTGTAAAGAAAATTTCCTTGACACTTTACGCAAATTTTAGGAAAAATGCTTTTTTTATCGCTCATAATTAAAACATTATTATAAAATTAATGTTAAAATGATAATAAGATGAGTTTAAGAAAGGAGGTAAGTCAATGATTTATGATGCGATAATGTTTGATTCGGTGACAAATACGAAAATTGAATTATATAGTTTAATTGCTGCTCATCAAGAAGGCATTTTTTCTGTACACTATTTTGGCGACCGACTATTTTTGAATTATCATCAGGTTACACGAGCAATTTTGGAAATTGATAAAGATTTAAAAGAGATTGATCCTGAACATGGTAGTTTATTTTTTAAAGCTGGAAAAATTAAAATTACCAATACAAAAGTGAATATTGATGAGTATCGTCGCTTTTTACTAAAAAGCAGTGTGCCTTATCAATTTATTTTAGAGTGTTTACAAAAAGAACCGATTCATGTGAATGATTTTTGTAATCAATTAAATATTTCAAGATCAACGCTAGCTAGAAAAATGCAACCTTTAACTGATTATCTAAAAGAGCATGATTTAAGGATTACCTATACGCCGTTTAATATCCAAGGCGATGAAGCTTTAATCAGACACTCTATTTGGATTTTGTTATGGCTAGGTTTGCGTGGAAATGAATGGCCAATTCTTGCTGTTGATAAACAAGAAGCAAAAAAATTAGCACAAAAGACTTTGGTTTACTCACAAGAAAAAAACTTTATTGCCAATAGTGAGCTTCTTTTATTCGTTGGTGTCGTAATCGCTCGCTGGAATGCTGGATTTTTTTGTCGCAAGAAGTATCAATGGGACAAAATTTTCTCTTCATCAAAAGGATTTAATAAATTTAAGATGGACTTTGACTTTCCAAGCGAGGAAATTGAACATAATGAGCATGAACAAGTAATTTTTCTTTCGTTATTAGCTCCTCACTATACAACTGATAGTAAGGATTTAGTTGAATTACTGATTTGTGAGCTGTATGAAAAACACTCAGAAGAGCCCTATGCAATTTTTACTAGAGAATTAATGAATTACCTAACCAATGAGCTATTTTATAATATGTTATCAGCTAAAGAAGAACGAGTAATTTTAGCCAATATTTTAAGTATCTTTTATGCTGTTTATACTTATTCTGGCACCTATCCGACAATTGAGGAGCTTTCTGGTGCTAATACTCACGCTAATAGATGGATTGATACCATTCAAGAAAAGATTTTAGCCTTTTATGAGCAAATTCACTCAATTGACAAAACAATTCATGACTGTTTTTATGAAGAACGCCATAAAATTATTCCAACTTTAGGGAATTTACTTTTGCCTTACTATTATTTTTGCGATAATCAAGCAAAATTACGTGTAGCCATTAGCATGGAAAGAAATAAAACCATTCAGCAACGCATTAAGATGTTTTTATCTATGCAAAGTTTCGTGGAATTGTATGATTTTAATGGACAAGATGCCAAAGACTATGATTTAGTGATTAGCACAAGCACTTCTGTTTTTAAGAAATTCGACGTGAAAGAAGGCTTTTTATGGGATGCCAACTATGGTTATCAAGAAATTGGCATGTTGTTTCAGATTTTACAAAATATTTGGTTTAGAAACAATCAATTTAAAAATTCTTACTATTAAACAAAAAGGACTTCAGCATCCTAAACTGAGGTCCTTTTTGGTATTAAACCTCTCAATAGCTGAACGCACTTGAATGAACGGCTAATTTCTTGTTCATCTTCGTTGTTCGTGCGTTAAATACGTAAAGTATTCGCCTCCTCACGCCTTGTTGAACAAGAAAATTAGCTCGTTCATTCAAGCACGTCAGTTATTGAGAGGTCTATTAAATCTCACTAATAATATCCCTTTTTCGCACGATTACACGACTTTGTTTATCAAAAAGTTCTGCTGCATCTTGTTGATTATATTCAAGAACTTCCATTACCACTGTATGTTCATGAATCCCAACAATTCTTCCAGTAATTTGTTCAGATAAACCAACAGCTGCACAATCGTACATTCCTCCGATTTTCAATTCCATATTCTCACATCTTCTCTGTATAAAATTTGGTATTGCTATAAAAATGGTAACATGAAAAAAGTTGAAAAACAAGGTCGTTTTTAATCATTCTTTAAAATAAAATTACTACTTATCACATAACCTTTTCCTTTTTGATTGGTAATAATCGAATCTGTAATACCAAATTCATCAGTGACTTTTTTTCTAACACGTAAAATTAAGTTAGATAAAAAAGGTTGCTTTGTGTGTGTGTATTTTTTTGACCAAATTTCTTCATACAATTCTTGATTATCCACTAAGCGATTTAAACAACTACATAAATACTGCATTAATTTTAATTCTTTAGGGGATAAACTGACTGGAAAGCCATTAATAATTAACTTTCCATTGGCAATTTTGAAATAATAAAATGGCAAATTTTTACTGACTAAATTGGCTACTTTTTTATTTTCCACATCAAATGCACGATAAACTGGTAAAGTGCTTTTATCCATTGGTTCAAGTGTATGAAAAAAACGATTCAATATATACATGAAATTATTGGTATCGGTGGTGTGTGTAATAGCTATCTTTTGATTTCTTTGTAAATTAATGTAAATAATTGGTTTCGTTGAATGTTTAAGTATTTTTTTAATATTCCTT
>JAITWV010000131.1 GCA_031285105.1 Streptococcaceae bacterium
TAAATGGAAGGATACAAGGATAAAAATTGGATTCATTACTTTTTTCTTGATTGCTGTAAGCCTCCCATTTGCTTTTGGTACACAGTTAGATAATGGTTTGCCACATGAATATCTTACTAGCAATAGACAAGAATTACCGAAACAATTTGCACAACTGATGGAAGCCAAAAAAGCACAAGCAGAAATTTCGATGATGCAAATAGGAAGTATTGATCGAGGATTTTATCTGGCAGCAGGTGCAATACCACCTATTCGCTACTTTGATAATCCAAATATTTCCTATGAAAGTTATCCAAAAATGATTGACTCGCAAATTCAAGCAATTAAAGAAAGTAAAACGGAATTTGTCATTGTTACTAGCTTTAATGGTGTCTTTTTAGATTTCGCAAAAAAACATCCAGAACAATTTACTGAAGAAGGAATGTTAAAAGTTCTTTTAGAGAATTATCACATTATTGAATCACAAGGAAAAGGATTTCGTGCTTATTATTTAATGCAAAGAAAATAATTTTATGATAAATTCTCAGAATCTCATCAGCAAAAGTCTGTTTTAAGAAAGTGAATTTCTTCCTATAATGAAGTTACAAAGTGAAGGGAAGAATGAAAATGACAAAAATTAAAGAGTTTTTTGGAAAATTAAAAGAAACAAAAGTAAGTATTGTAGCGATTATGGTAGCTATTTTGATGTTTGTTGCTGGCGGAGTTATTGGTGCAGGTGCAACTTTTGCAATGACACATCATGGTGAATTTGGACATGGCGAGTATCGAATGAAAGGCAGCGAAGAAAAACGTCAAGAACGCAGAGGTAATGAAGAACATCAAGGGAAAAACGAACATTCTAAAGATGGAAAAGATGCTGTAAAACAAGAAAAAGATCAAGAAACAAAAGATGATGCAAAAACAACTACTTCAACTGATAAAAAAGAAACAACCACTTCTTCATCAAACAATTAATAATGAAAAGTCGAGGTAAAAATCACTCGACTTTTTTTAAGGTGTTCTTAGTTGAGGAATTTTAATGCTTAAATTATACTAAAGCCACAGAAAGATTAGGTGAATAAAATGAAAAATACAAAAAAATACTTGTTCTTAGGTAGTGGTTTTTTAGCTGTCTATCTGATAATGCTTGTGATTATAAAAATGAATTATCTTGCCTCTCCAGTTCCAGGTATGGACTTACCCATTATGGATTTTGCGTTTCACATGAGAAATACCTTGGCAACAACGATTTTTTCAATAGATGCAAAGCTTTTTGGTGATGCGACTGGGGCAGTTCTTGCATTAGTGGTTGCTGCATTTTTATACTTTATTCCCAAAGAAAAAATGGGGGCGATTTGGCTTTTATCATCCGTTGGTGTAACGATTGTGTTAAATACATTGGTTAAATCAATTATCGGTAGACCAAGACCAATGATTCACCGTATGTCCGCTTTTATTAATGAGTCAGGAAAAAGTTTTGCGAGCGGACATTCTGTCTTTGCGACCGTTTTATTCGGTGTTTTATTTTTAATCTTACTCCAACGATTGAATAGGACAGGAGTCAAAGTTATATGGGGGATTTTCTTCTTTTTAGTCATTGTTTCCATTATGTTTTCAAGAATTTATATTGGCGTGCATTATCCAAGTGACACAATCGCTGGCTTTTTATTTGGTTCATCTTGGCTAGCATTTACTTATCCGATTTTTGTACAACATAAAGATTGGGGAAATTATCAGACCAAGCATTAACACATAAAAAAGGGAAAAACGAACGCAAATGTTTTTCCTTTTTTTGTTTTCTAAAAATTTTCTTCTACTAAAAGTGAGCTTGCTAAATCTGGTTTCATTGCCGAGTAAATCGAATTATTTAATCGGATCTCAGCTTCTTGGGCGGAAATATTTAAAACAGTCCCTACAGCAATACAATTGATAAATAAACTGTTGCCTCCTAATGAAAAGAAAGGAAAAGTAATCCCAGAAGATGGAATTAACCCCAAAACCCCACCGACATTAACAAACACTTGCAGTAAAAGCATTGTTGCCATACCATATGATGCTAAAGAATTAAAGGCACTTTGTGAGCGAATGCCAACTAAATACATCCGGCAAATGAGGAAAAAGACTAATCCTAAGATGAACATACCTCCAACTAAACCCAATTCTTCAAGGATAATATTAAAAATAAAATCCGTATGTGCTTCTGGCAGAAATCCTCTTTTTTGAATACTATTTCCAAGACCTAAACCAAACAATCCACCATTATAAATCGCAATATAACCCATACCCAATTGATACCCAGCCCCCCGAAAGACAACAGGGTCAAAGGTTTCGGCCATTGCTTGAAAACGCACATATATGTAAGAAAATAAAGAAGGAATAAAGCGACCTCTGGTAAGTAAAATCGACTCAATCACAATCGTACTTAGACCAATAATGACACCTAAAACCACATACGCATAACGATACGCAATGCCTGAAGCCAAAATCATAGCAATAATTCCTAAGACAATAATCGAACTATTTCCAAGATCAGGTTGAATAATCACTAGAGCAAGGGAGATGGCTGGAACTAAGAAAACTTTATGAAAATTACGCCAATCGCGTCTAGCGATACTGCTTTGAAAATTACCAAGCATTACCGCAAAGTATAAAGGCATCGTTACTTTTAAATATTCTGAAGCTTGAATAGAGCCAAGTGGCGTAATTAACCAACCTTGCGAGCCATTGATTTCTGAGCCGAAAAAGAGCGTTAGAACTAACAAGAAAATGACAACATACGAAAGTAAAAACACCATTTGTTTGGAAAATAAGACGGATAATTTTAATTTATACAACAAAATCATCGCCACCACACCTAAAAACAACCAGACACTTTGTTG
>JAITWV010000225.1 GCA_031285105.1 Streptococcaceae bacterium
CAGTCATGACCTTTGTAGCAATCGGTTTTCAGCATAGTGTGGCAAATGCGTTTGTCATTCCAGCAGCTATCTTTGAAGGTGGTGCAACTTGGATGGACTTTTTACAAAATTTTGTGCCCGTTTATATTGGTAACATTATTGGTGGTGCTGTGTTTGTAGGTGCTTTTTATTACTTTGCTTACCGTAATGATCCGAAAATGAATTTGGATGAGGATGCTTTGGAACATTAAGAAAAAACAGTCTGCTAGAATTATTCTGGTAGACTGTTTTTTGGTTCCTACTTAGTTTCAACTTTTCTAAGTTATTTTATAAAAGTTGATAATTGTTAGCGTGAAATGAGTAAATTATAAATTTTTTTAAAAAAAGTGGCTCTAACATTTGTTTTTTGCTCATTATTGCAAACTACTAAATTACGCTATATTTTTGTGATAACCTATATTCGTTGTAAAGAAAACAGCAAGAAAAAATATAGGGAGGAATCTTATGAATATCAAATTTATTCCATCAGCTATCAATGATCCCAAAGATTCAAGTAAGTGGTTTTATGCACGGGGATTGATTACTAGCAACAACGATTTTGAATCTATTGCTAAGGAAATCGCTCAAGAACATTCAATTAGTGAAGGTGATGCTTTGGCTACTTTGGTTCATTTTGAAAACATTGCTCTAAAAAAATTAGGAAAGGGGGAGGCTGTGGAAATCGGACGATTAGGTAAGTTATATGCAAGTTTATCAGCATCAAGAGTGCAAACACCACAAGAAGTCACAGCTAGCACGATTAAAAAAGCAAAAATTAATTTTCGTCCAGGCAAATCAGTGAGGGAAATGTTGAGTAAAATCACGTTCAAACCTTACAAAACATATCCGAACTCTTTTGACTTAGCACAAACAGTTAAAAGCGAATTTAAAATAGCTGAAACGTTAATTGAAGATTCACCAATTGAATTTTTTGATGAATCACAGTTATCTGATTTACAAACGGATAATTTTGAATAAATTTAGTCGACTATTCGGATAATTTGAATGAAAAAAATGCTCATGGCAAACCTTTCGATTGCCCATGAGCATTTTCTTTTTTACCCATGGGCAATTGAATAACTGTCCATGGGTAATTTTTTTCAGGAGAATACGAAGTAAAAAGCGAACATTTGAGCCTAGGATACAAGACCATGTTTGTCGCAAGTTCTTTTCAGATTTTTGAACTATCTTACTTCAATTGTTTTAACACCATGCTCACTTCCGACAATCACACGATTTACCATATTCGTAAACAATCCATGTTCCACTACACCAACATAAGTATCTAATTCTTTTGCAAATTCAATTGGATTATTAATAGTAGGAATATGCAAATCAATAATATAATTTCCATCATCAGTGACTAATTTTTCTTCATTATTGATGCGAAAAGTCGGTTGATACCCTTTCTTGTCAAATAAATGGAAAAGTTGCTCGCAGCCATAACGAATAACTTCAATTGGTAAAGGAAATGCACCTAATTTTTCAACCATTTTCGACTCATCTACAATCCATATAATTTCGTTAGCGTAACTAGCAACAATTTTTTCAAATAAAAGTGCCGCTCCCCCACCTTTTGTCCCCTGAAAATCACTTGAAATTTCATCAGCTCCATCAATCAAAATATCCACATGACTCACTTCATCAATTGATTTTAAAGGAATTCCTAACTCAGTGGCTTGCTTAGTTGTTGCGTTAGACGTGGTTACGCCAGTAATTTCTAAACCTTCTTCTTTCATGCGACGCCCTAATTCTTCAACCATAAAATAAGCCGTTGAACCTGTACCTAAACCAACGATATCACCATTTTTAACGTATTTTGCCGATTCAATACCAACTAATTTTTTCAATTCATCTTGTGTCATTTTCTACACCTTTTACCTTTTTAGGATATATTTCCCCTTCATTCTAACAAATTTCATGAAAAATTTCAGATAAAATCCGATAAAAATCATTGACGGCTATGAAAAATCGTGATAGTATGTCAAAGGTGCATCATTTGGTCTCTCTTAAAATGGAGACGTGCTGACAAAGTGCCAGTAAAGCGGTCAATTCGCTTATTTTAATTTTAAACAAAAAAGAACCACCTGGATGTGTGGCTCTAGACAAATTTCATAGGAGGAATTTAGAGAAAATGCCTACAATTAACCAATTAGTACGTAAACCTCGTAAATCAAAAGTTGAAAAATCTAACTCACCAGCTTTGAACAAAGGCTATAACAGCTTCAAAAAAGTTCAAACTAACGTAAACAGCCCACAAAAACGTGGTGTTGCAACTCGTGTTGGTACAATGACACCTAAAAAACCTAACTCAGCGTTACGTAAATACGCTCGTGTTCGTTTATCTAACCTTATCGAAGTTACTGCATACATTCCAGGTATCGGTCACAACTTACAAGAACACAGCGTTGTATTATTACGTGGTGGACGTGTAAAAGACTTACCAGGGGTACGTTACCATATCGTTCGTGGTGCACTTGATACTGCAGGTGTTACAGATCGTAAACAATCTCGTTCTAAATACGGAACTAAACGCCCTAAGAAATAATTTAAGGCTGACTAGAAACGTTTAACTTAACAATTAACTAGATAAATAAACAAGTAAACAGGAGGAAATCCCGAATGTCACGTAAAGGACAAGCGCCAAAACGCGAAGTATTACCAGATCCAATGTACAATTCAAAATTAGTTACACGTTTGATCAACCGTGTAATGTTAGATGGAAAACGTGGTGTTGCTGCGAACATCATCTACAAAGCTTTCACACAAATCAAAGATACTACAGGAAATGATCCATTAGAAGTTTTCGAACAAGCAATGGAAAACATCATGCCTGTATTAGAAGTTAAAGCTCGCCGTGTCGGTGGTTCTAACTACCAAGTACCAGTTGAAGTTCGCCCAGAGCGTCGTACTACTTTAGGTTTACGTTGGTTAGTAAACTATGCACGTCTTCGTGGTGAACACACTATGGAAGAGCGTTTAGCTAAAGAAATCATGGATGCTGCAAACAACACTGGTGCATCAGTTAAAAAACGTGAGGACACTCACAAAATGGCTGAAGCGAACCGCGCATTTGCACACTACCGTTGGTAAGAAATTCGAAGAGCTGAGTCGAAAAGGTTACTTTTCAGCGAAGCCGAGAATTTCTTGTTTCGAACCACGGAATTTGGGTTTACTCAAATTTGGAGCGTTAGCGACTACTTTTCGCTTGCGGAAAGCCGAGGTGTAGAAACAAGTGGATTTTTGAATCTTCAAAAATCATCCACTAACTTACAATTAAGAAATTTGAAGGGGCTAAGATATCTTATCTTCGCCCCTTTTGTAAAATATGATATAATAACTATCGTATAAATTAACTATTAAAAAGGAGAAAATCTCTCATGGCACGCGAATTTTCATTAGAAAACACTCGTAACATCGGAATCATGGCTCACGTTGATGCTGGTAAAACAACTACAACTGAGCGTGTACTTTACTATACTGGTAAAATTCACAAAATCGGTGAAACTCACGAAGGTGCATCACAAATGGACTGGATGGAGCAAGAACAAGAACGTGGGATTACTATTACATCTGCTGCAACAACTGCACAATGGAAAGGTCACCGCGTAAACATCATCGACACACCAGGACACGTAGACTTCACAATCGAAGTTCAACGTTCTTTACGTGTACTTGATGGAGCTGTTACTGTATTAGATGCACAATCTGGTGTTGAGCCTCAAACAGAAACTGTATGGCGTCAAGCTACTGACTATAAAGTTCCTCGTATCGTATTTGCAAACAAAATGGACAAAACTGGTGCTGATTTCTTCTATTCAGTATCAACATTACATGACCGCTTGCAAGCAAATGCACACCCAATCCAAATTCCAATCGGTTCTGAAGAAGACTTCAACGGAATCATTGACTTGGTTAAAATGAAAGCTGAAATCTATACAAACGATTTAGGTACTGACATTCTTGAAGAAGACATTCCTGCAGAATACGCAGACCAAGCAGCTGAATACCGTGAAAAATTAATCGAAGCTGTAGCAGATACAGACGAAGATTTAATGATGAAATTCTTAGAAGGTGAAGAAATTTCAGAAGCTGAATTAAAAGCAGCAATTCGTAAAGCAACGATCAACGTTGAATTCTTCCCAGTATTAGCTGGTTCAGCCTTCAAAAACAAAGGTGTTCAAATGATGTTAGATGCGGTATTAGATTATTTACCAGCACCTACTGACGTTGAAGCTATCAAAGGAATTAACCCTAAAACTGATGAAGAAGAAACTCGTCCATCATCTGATGATCAACCTTTCGCTTCATTAGCATTTAAAGTTATGACTGACCCATTTGTAGGTCGTTTAACATTCTTCCGTGTTTACTCAGGTACATTAAATTCAGGTTCTTACGTATTAAATGCTACTAAAGGTAAACGTGAACGCATCGGACGTATCTTACAAATGCACGCGAACACTCGTCAAGAAATCGAAATGGTTTACTCTGGTGATATCGCAGCTGCTGTTGGTTTGAAAGATACAACTACAGGTGACTCATTGGTTGATGAAAAGAACCCAATTATCTTAGAGTCAATCGAATTCCCTGATCCAGTTATCGAGTTGTCAGTTGAGCCTAAATCAAAAGCTGACCAAGATAAAATGGGTATTGCTTTACAAAAACTTGCTGAAGAAGATCCATCATTCCGCGTATCTACAAACGTTGAAACTGGTGAAACGGTTATCGCTGGTATGGGTGAGTTGCACTTAGACGTACTTGTTGACCGTATGCGTCGTGAGTTCAA
>JAITWV010000230.1 GCA_031285105.1 Streptococcaceae bacterium
AAGTTATTACACCTCGCAAGCCTATAACTAGGAGTAATCGCTGAAGCGAAACTCCTAGTAATGCGCATTGTCGTCCCTTGGGGCTACGGCAGGGCTCCCACCCACGCTCCGATCCAAGCCAGCCGAAAATTCTTAACTGGTTCATAAGTATTTAAATGCTTTTAGGTTTCTGTTTTTAAAAACCTGTAATCATTTAAAATAATATAAACCAGCGAGAGTTTTCGCATTTGGGCGGAGGGCTGGCTCGGAGCGTGTGGCAGCAGTGGCACCAGAGTAATCGGCGTAGCGTGGGCTTTTCTTAGCGATTCATCGCTTAGAAAAACCCCTAGCCGATTAAGGAATGAGATTTTTTGGAAGGTGGGTTTCCTTCCAAAAAAGCTGCTTCCGTCTCGCCACAGCAGTCACACGCTCCGAGCCAGTCCGCAGCCCAAATGTGAAAACTCGTAAATGAAGAACACCCTTAACGTCTTTATTTCACAAACTTCAAATTAATTACGCTGTACTAAAGAGTAAATATAATCAAACCACACTATTTACTAAATAAGACAATTTTTTTCACTAATACTACTCAAGTCCCACTCAAATTGTGAAATCTTTTGTTATAATATAACTATCAACATCTGGGAGGAAGAAGGATAATGAAACAAAAAATAAAACGTTTTTTATTGAAACTTTTACTTTTTATGGGAATGATGGGGATAGCTAGTATTTTATATAATATTTTTGGTATTTTGCTAGGCTCAGGTCTACTACTAGGTATCTTAACGTTCTTTTTTGGTTTTTTATTTATGAAATTAAGTACAGCAATGAAATATATGTTTCCTGCCTCACTTTTTATGGGATATGTCGGAATGTGGACTCAAACAAGTTCATTTTTACTTGATGGATTAGCAATCATGTTCTTTGCAATGTTGCTTGCTTATTTTGTCCTCGTTCCAAAAGGCAAAAAAGTGAAAACCTCTAAAGCCCCTAAGATCACAGAAGATAAAATGCAACATTATAAAAATTCTGGTTTAACAGAAGCTGAGGTAAATTTCTTCCGTCAAACCATGGCGACTTTGCAGCAACAAATCAAAAAGTGGGAAGAAAATGTTGCGAAAAATTCGAAATTAAAAGCTATTGATTTAAGAGTCGATGGTTTAAAAGCAGCAAAAGCCTTATTTAAAGAAATGGTTCAATCACCCAACCGCATGAATCAAGCGAGCGAATTTGTTTATCGTTATGTACCAAATATGATGGAATTAACCGACAAATACCTTGAAGTAAGTAGACATGATATCAAAAATGCCGATACTTACCGTATGCTAAATGAAGGCGCAGTTGCCATTGAAGCACTAGGCAAACAAATCAATGAAGCCTATACAAAGTTCGTTCAACAAGAAATTGATGCCTTAGATACAGAGGTTTCGATTGCGAAAAAGAACGCAAAAATAGATAATGGAAATAGCTTTTCTGATATCAAAATAGGAAAACAACAAGATTTATCCATTCCAGATTTTTCAATGGATGTACCAGATTATTCAAAATATCTTGAAAAAGAAAAAGTGAGGACAAACGATGACTGAAGAATTAAACAATGACCAAATTATTCCAACTAATAATAGCGTGTTGGACGATTTAATGGCAGCCGATTTACAATTACCAACTACTGATTTAACGACGAATCAACAACAAGAATTATCGCAAATTAATACACAAGCTAAAGCACAAAGAGTAATTGATAAACTCTCACCAGAAAATGTGCAAGCAGCCAAGCAATTATCAAATCAAATTGATGTAACGAATGCCCAATCAGTTTTAACTTACGGCTCAAATGCTCAAGTTAAGCTAAGCGAATTTTCAAGTTCAATGCTTTCTCGTGTGCAAAAACAAGACGTAGCAGGAATTGGCGACACCTTATCTGAATTGATGTACAAACTAGGTGAAGCCGATCCAAAAGAGTTAGAAGCGGGTAATTCAAGTTTCTTCAAAAAAATGTTTGGTAAAGTAAAACAATCCATTTTTGAAATTACGGCCAAATATCAATCAATCGGGGCACAAATTGATAATATTGCCGTTCGTTTAGATAAAGAAAAAAATGGCTTAATTTCAGACAACAAAATGCTGGATAATTTATATAAACAAAATCTGGATTACTTTAATGCCTTAAATGTGTATATTGCTGCAGCTGAGTTGAAAATTGATGAATTAAACCAAACAACTATACCAGAGGCAGTCCAAAAAGCACAAGCGTCTGGTGATCAAATGGATGCCCAAATCGTTCAAGATTATCAACAATTCTTAGATCGCTTGGATAAACGTACTTATGATTTAAAATTAGCTCGTCAAATCACCATTCAACAAGCACCACAAATTCGTTTAATTCAAAATACCAACCAAGCACTAGCAGAAAAAATTCAAACTTCAATTAATACAGCAATTCCATTATGGAAAAATCAAGTGGTCATTGCTTTAACCTTATTGAAACAAAAAGATGCCGCAACTGCACAACGTCAAGTATCTGAAACAACCAATGAATTATTAGCGAAAAATTCAGAGATGTTGAAAATTTCATCAATTGAGACAGCTAAAGAAAATGAACGTGGAATTGTAGATATTGAAACCTTGCAAAAAACGCAAAATGATCTAATTGAAACCATTCAAGAAACGCTTCGTATTCAAAAAGAAGGTCGTGAAAAACGCCGTGCAGCTGAAATTGAGTTGACGAATATGGAAACAGACTTGAAACATAAATTGTTAGAAGCTTCTAAAGAGCAGAATATGAATTAATTGACTTAAAAATTGCATAGAAAAAATGAGGCTGGGACAAAACGATTTTTTAACTATAATTTTCAGTCGAATAATGTAAAA
>JAITWV010000240.1 GCA_031285105.1 Streptococcaceae bacterium
TATTATTTGTCATTAATGAAAGATTTAGTCAAAATGGTGATACTGGAGACATACTTTCATCTTGCATCGCGCCTGTTTTATGACGGATGAATAACTCACGAGCATTTTCAATTGCTTTACGAGTCATGTGATACTCTTTTTTAACTAATTCATGTTCCTTATTTAAACTCATTAAATGTTGACCATTGAATTTTGTTAAAGGTTTAAATTTTGCAAAAACGGAGAATCCTTGCATCATCGTACCATCAAGAATGACACCATTATTATCAACTAAGAATAAAATGACTGTCCCAGCATTGATACGTCCACTTTTGCGACCAGTAACGACTTTTCCGCGTTTATGAAAAGCTTGGAAAGCTGTGTTAAATGCTTTGATTTGTTTAAAGGCAAATAAACATTGAGCAAGATACGCAATGGCAAAGACGATACCAAATTTAACGATAGGTGACATGTTTATTCCTACTTTCTTTTTTGATGTTTATTGATGAGTATGTGCTTGGATTTTGTATATGTTAGTCCGGGTTCAATCGAGCTGACTTGAGTAAAATTTTCAAAAATGAGAACCTTCGTAAACGAAGAACCTTCATTTTTGAGAAATTTTATCAAGTCAAAACGCTCGTTTCACCACTTATATTATCCGCGCGTTTTACCACCAGAAACGTTTGTTGTAATTCCTGTGATATAACTTGAGCGATTTGATAAATAGTAAGCAACTAAATCTGCTACTTCTGATAATTTACCCGAACGTCCTAATGGAATCGCACTTGTGTTTGAGTAGCCAGCACGTAATTCTTCAACAGTTTTGCCACGAGTGTAAGCTAATGCAGACTCATAAGCCAATGTACGTAAACCAGTTTCTTCCATGATTCCTGGTGCAACACCAACGACACGAATGTTGTGTTTTGCTAATTCTTTAGACCATGAACGAGTTAAGCTATTTACTGCTGCTTTGGTTGCTGCGTATGGTGATTGACCTTCAGAACCTTCAATACCTGACTCAGATGACATATTTACGATTACGCCTTCTTTTTTCGGTGCTAATACACGTGCTACTTCTTGAGTAACGAAGAATAAACCTTTGAAGTTGATTGAAGTCATTTTGTCGAATGTTGCTTCTGATACTTCAAATTGTCCGCCTTCTTCTTGAGTGTCAACAAGTAATCCAGGAATGTTGATACCAGCATTATTTACTAAACCATCAATTGTTCCAAAATGTTCAACAGCTGCTTTAACAGAATCTTTTACGTTTTGGTGAGAAGTTACGTCTGTTTTTGCAAAGAATAAATTTTCATGCGTTTCATTTGATGGATTAATATCAAAGTTGGCAACCTTTACATTTAATTCTAACAAACCATCAACAACAGCTTTACCAATACCAGATGAACCGCCAGTTACAACAACGACTTTGCCATCTAAATTCAACCACTCAGACATATTTGTTTCCTCCTTAGGTGATGAAGCAAGCGGTTAGCCTTGAGTGAATTTCTCAAAGGTGATGGTTCTTCGCTTGCGAAGGTTCTCAGCTTTGAAAATTCAGCCAAGGTTGCTTGCTGAATCCCGATTAATTTGTTTATGTAATGTTTTCTACAAGAATGATAATAACTGAAATCGGTTTTATAGTTAAGGACATGAAATTTTTTTAGTTTTAGAAAGCGTGTCCATAATAATAAAATTCACAAAGTTTTTTGATAAATTCTATTGAAATCAAGACTTCTTTTGGGACGGAATATTTATTTGAGAGTAAAGTACGTTTGACTTAACTTTTAGAAAAGAGGATAAATTTATGTGGTTTATTAAAACTGACTTATCAAAAGAGGATTTATTAGAAGATTTATATGGTTTAGTTTTGGATCCAGATATTTCTACATAAGAAAGAAAAATATTTTTAAATGCAAAACAGGAATTAGAAAAAGATAAATCACCTTATTTGCCTAGATATGTTCGCAATTTACTAAAAGCACTTAGTTACTTGTCTATGAGTAATTTAGAAAATCATACGACAATGAGTGATAAAGCTATTGATTATTATGATCATTTAAGAAAAAGTATTAAGGGTCAAATTTCTGGTCTGATTTATCGTTATTAGCATAACAAAAAACCAACCAGAAATAAATCTGATTGGTTTTCAGAAACCAATTAAAATTTTCATGCTCCCAGTAGATGTTTATATGCAGGATTATAGTAAAGATATGATGTGGATGAACCATAACCTAAGCTTCCAACAAGATTAATAACATGCGTCACAGTACTCGTTGTTTGTATATATCTTATTTTTCCTGTTTTTGAATTTCTATAAAAACTATATGGATCAACTGTATATTGATAAACCCATTTACCCGATGAGCTTGTTGTAGCATTCACCACACTTGAAGATATCAAATTTATTGATAAACCAACAAGTAATAGCGTCAACGCAAAAATTATTTTTCTTTTTAATTTCATCATGTTACCCTTCCTTAAGAAATATATTTTTAATACTGTTTCAGCTTATACTTTTATGAAGGGAATGTAAAAAAATTTGATTTACAAAATATCATTCTTAATACATTTCAAAATTTCTACTCGTAGAAAAGAATCAGCACACATATACGACAAACATCACAATACCTCTATATTATTTTATTGTACAAGTAGAGTTTCATCATTTGATAAACATTTTCCAAATGTTTCCACACGATTTGTCAAAAAAGACAAAAAAACAGGACAACACTCTATGGTGGAGACCCTGTTTTGATATTTCTATAATCAATTCTAAAATACTTACTACATGATGCCTACTAAGTGTAAAAGAATTCCTGCTGCAAACAATCCAAAGATAATAGCAATTGGAGAAACTTTTTTCTTCAATAACCACATGCAGAAGAAAGTTAAAAGTAAAGCAGCTAAACCTGGAATTAATTGATTTAAGTTATCTTGTACTGTCGTAACAGCAGTATTACCAATTGGAAGACCAGATGCATAATTACCTAAGATTTCTTTTAATTGATCGACTGATACATTTCCTGAGTATTTAGAAAAATCAATAAACGAACCGTCTTGACGTGTAATTTGTGAAACAATCCCAACAAAATTAATATTTACCCAACGTTGAGTAAGAACACCCATTACAAACATACCTAAGATTGAAGCTAATTTAGTAATTGTTTGCAAACCAGTTAAGTCTTTTGCAATGTTAGAACCTTGTTTATAGCCTAATTCTTGAGTGTACCAAGAAAAAGCAATACGAATAATGTTCCAAAGAACAAAGAACAATGCTGGACCTAATAAAGTACCATCAGACTTAGCCATAGCAGCAAACATTGCTCCTAACATAGGGCGAACTGTAAACCAGAATACAGGATCCCCAATACCAGCCAACGGACCCATCATACCGATTTTCACACCTTGAATAGCTGCGTCGTCGATTTGAGCACCATTTGCACGCTCTTCTTCAAGGGCTAAAGTAACACCAAGAATCGGAGGAGCAACGTATGGGTGAGTATTAAAGAATTCCAAGTGACGTTCTAAAGCTTTTTTGGCTTCTTCGCCTTCTGGATATAATTTTTTAAGTGCAGGGATCATTGAGAATGCCCAACCACCATTTTGCATACGCTCGTAGTTCCATGAACCTTGAAGGAACCAAGAACGGATTGAAACTTCGATACGTTCTTTTTTAGTTAACTTAAGTTTGTTTTCCATTATTCTCGTTCCTCCTCTTAATAGTCATCAAGAATGTCGCCGATAGGGTCACCTGATCCAACAGAACCAGAACCTCCACCAGCGTTTGCTTTTGCTTCTAAGTTCATGTAAATGAAAGCAAATGCAACACCGATAACACCTAAAGCGATCAATGTTAATTGGCTAATTGGCGCTAGTGCAAAACCGATGAAGAAAAATGGCCATACTTCTTTAGATGCCATCATGTTGATAACCATAGCATAACCTACGGCAACAACCATACCACCACCTATTTGCATACCTGCTGTGAACCAACCTGGTAATGAGCTTAAAGCATTTTGAATTACAGTTGGATCAACCGCTAATAATAAACCAGCAGGAATCGCAATACGTAAACCTTGCATGATTAAAGCAACAATGTGCCATAATTGAACGCCGGAGTAAGAACCTTTTGCAGCAGCACGGTCAGCTTGGTGAACGATAACAACTGAAAGTGTACGAA
>JAITWV010000154.1 GCA_031285105.1 Streptococcaceae bacterium
AACAGTAATAATACGCCAATCTTCTTTTTTTGCAGTCCCAACAAAACATTGACCAGCAAATGTGGTTGTTCCTGTTTTTAAACCATCAACTCCAGGATATTCAGCAGGCATATCAGGCAACATCGCATTCCAATTGCGCACTTCAACGCCTGAAAAGGTCTTTTGTCCAAAGGCTAACATTGGCTTGCTTGTTGTTTCAAGCACTTCTGGAAATTCTTTCATAATATGTCTGGCAATAATGGCAACTCCTCTGGCACTCATCAGATTTTCGTCATTTTCAGGTACACCTGGAATACGAAAAGCCTCAGGAATCAACGAATTATTTAAACCACTCGCATTGACCAAGTGAGAATCTTTAATCCCCCATTCTTCCATTTGCGCAGACATCATTTGGACGAATTTTTCTTCAGAACCAGCAATCTTTTCAGCTAGAAGTACAGCAGCTCCATTAGCAGAGGCGATCAATGAAGCTTCATATAATTCACGAATGTTGTATTCACGTCCTAATTCGAGGGGAACACCTGAAAGTCTTGGGTCAATGGAGAGTTGATGGGCGTATTGACTAGCAGCAATCGTATCATCCCATTTGAAATTTCCTTGTTTGACTTGATCAAGTGTTATGTAAGCAGTGAGAAGTTTGGTAATAGAGGCAATGCCATGTGGTGTGTCGGCATCTTTGGCGTAGAAAATTTTTCCAGTTTCAAAATCAACCGAAATCGCTGCTTTTGATGCGGCGTTGAACTCAACTAGTTCAGGTGTGTCAGCTGACTCTTGTGCCAAAACAGGTGTTGATAAAAAAGTAGTAGATAAAGAGAAAAAAGCCATTGTTGTAGCTACAATTTTTTTAAATTTATTATTCATAATAGAAAGTCCCCTCGAATACAAACAAGTAATATTATTTTACTGTTACAGTTTAGCAAAAAAAACGCATTAAAACAATTATTAGTTACAAAAGTTTTACAATTATATTACTGAAAATTAAAAAGAGACTGAATTTTTAACAGTCTCTTTTAATCAAGGTATTCAAGAGGAAGTTTAGGGAAAGTGAGCTTAAAAGTAGTCCACCCTTTTTCACTTTTTGCTCCAATTGTTCCATCATGTAGTTCAACTATTCCTTTAGTAATCGCCAATCCAAGTCCACTGCCACCTGTTTCTTTTGAGCGCGAAGACTCCACACGATAAAAACGATCAAATAAGTGTTTTAAACTTTCTTCAGGGATATTTTCGCCATCGTTTTTGACATAAATAACGATTTCATCTGTTCGTTCAGCAATATCAAGCACAATTTTCGTTGCCCCCCGCCCATATTTTAAGGCATTGGAGATTAAATTATCAAAAACACGAACTAATTTTTCAGTATCTCCTAGCATCATGACGTTTTCTGGTTGCGAATTGTAAATGATTTCGACCCCAATTTTTTCAGCTTCAAGTGCAAAATCAATTGCCATTTGTGCTAATAAGGAAGACATGTTAAATTTCGCTTTGGCAATTTCTACATTTGGAAAACGAACTTTGGTGTATTCAAACAAATCCTCGACCAAATTTTTCATCTGCTTGGCTTTTTCATAAGCAGTATGAATGTATTTCATTTCATCCTCTTTTGTTTTAGCCGAACCAGTTTCTAATAAGCCTAAATAACCGATTATAGAAGTAAGAGGTGTGCGAAGATCATGTGAAACATTAGAAATCAATTCATCTTTGCTTTTTTCAATTTGGCGTTCATCTTCAATCGCTTTGACCGTCGAATCCACTAGCAGATTAATACTGTTGACCACATTTCCTAAATCCCCATTTAACTCAAAAGGAATGCGATGATCTAAGTTGCCCATTGTAATATAATGCAGCTCAGAGATAATATGGCGCATTTGCATTTGACGATAACGCCGCATCAACCGCCAATAAACGACCCAAACATCTAAGATAAATAGCCCAAGGATTAAAAATTTACGCCAAGAATAAAAAATCGGCGAACCAAGTTGGGTGGAAAACCATCTTTTTAACGTGTAAACAATATTTACTAGCTCTGCACTATCATTTAAAATGCCACTTAAAATCATGATAATCGCTACATTTAGCAAAAGCATGATAAGAATAGTAAAAATTCCTTCAACTAAAAGTTCACTTACTTCCATTGAGGTCAATTGGATTCGTTTAGGATTACTTTCTTTCTTATTAATAGAAAAAATATTCAACCATTTAGGCATCTATCTTGTAACCAACTCCCCAAACAGTCTGAATAACTTTTTCCCCATTTGTTGCTTCCACAATTTTATCCCTCAAATGAGAAACATGCACCATGACTGTTTTTGCTGAAACAACACTTTCTTGCTTCCAAACACGCTCGAAAATATCATCTGCTGAAAAGACTTTACCTAGATTGCTTGCAAGAAGATAAAGAATCCCAAATTCTAAAGCAGTCAGTTGGATTTCTTTTCCATCAGTTGTTTTCACTTGATGAGAATCTTTACTGATAATCAAAGAACCAACCTCGATTACATTAGAAGTAGGCGCATTTTGTGATTCTTGCGTACGTTTCAAAATAGATTTTACACGAGCCATCACTTCAAGAGGATTAAAAGGCTTCGTTACATAATCATCCGCTCCAGCCACAAGACCGCGAATTTTATCCATGTCTTCTGCTTTGGCTGTCAAGAAAATAACAGGAATATTCGATTGCTTACGAATTTCGCGAATCACACGCATGCCATCTAATTTTGGCATCATCATATCCAAAATAATTAATTCCAAATCATTTTGACCCAAAGCAAGTTCAAGAGCCGATTGACCATCATAAGTTTTGACCACATCATAGCCTTCATTGTTCAAATATATAGAAAGTAATTCTACAATTTCTTTATCATCATCAGCAACAAGTATTTTACTCATTTTTAAATCCCTCCATTTTTTATTATTTACTATCATTCTAACAAATTTCCGCAAAAAAGTTGAAAATATGTATAAATTAATACACAAAATCGTAAAATAGAAATAATCATATAATGAAGAAAAAAACATTTAAAAAAATGCAATAAAATTGTTGACCAAGTTTTAAAAGCATGATATATTATTGAGCGTTGACTGAGTAGGCGAGATAAATTTGTCCGTTCATAACTAAAACTTCCTCAAAAAAAGTTTTAAAAAATTGTTGACAATCATTTAATAACGTGATAAGATATAAAAGTTGACGAGAGAGGTTAATAAATAACGACTTCCGTCAAAGAACTAGACCTTTGAAAACTGAACAAAGTAAGACAAACCAAATGTGCAGGGGTTATCTGATTTTGAATTAGATAACAACTTAAACATTTACAATAGCAATTAGCTAGCGTAAAATAAGTCAATTAAGACAAAACAACAAACGAGCTTAAAGTAGAAATACTTTAAATCAA
>JAITWV010000409.1 GCA_031285105.1 Streptococcaceae bacterium
GCTGGTTGTGTTGCCGTTTTGGGTAATCTGCTTGGGAAGATTCAGGAAATTATATTTTATTTCCGTAATTCCTTTGTCGGGCATTGTTGTCATATTGCCGTTTTGGTCGTAAGAAATTGATTGTGAAATCATTACAGCAGGATAACCACTCGTGTTTTGGGTGTTATCAAAGATTTTTGTGAGGCGGTTTCCTTCGTAAGTGTAATCCAAATTATCCACCAAAACAGCAGTTTGACCATACATCGGTCTTGCATTTCGTTTTAGGTTTAAAATATTTCCGTTTAAATCATAGCTCAACTGCTCATTATAAAACTTAGAATCTGTAGTTGTGGTTTGCCCGATTGATTTGTAATTAGCTAATTTTAAGCGGTTTAGCTCATCATAAGAATATTCGTATCGTTGAGATATTTCTCCTTGATAAACCCAATCAATTTCGGAGATATTACCGTTAAATTTCTTAAGTGCATTATTCAGTGGATTATTGTATTTTATCTTGTAGGAGAAAAGTTTTGTGTTATCAATATTTCCTGAAGAATTTAAATTAATACCGGAAAGCCAATTTCTTATATTATATTGATATTCAATTTTTTGTAAATTATCACCTACTTTTTTATTTATAAGTTGATTGATTTCGTTGTATTCGTATTCTGCCAGAATTTCCTTCGGAGTTTTGCCCACAACTTCGTGCTCATGCTTCGAAAGACGGTTTTGATATCAAACTTGGATAAAGATTTGAATTAAAAAATATTTTTATAATTTTGGAAGGTCAATTTAATTTTTAACAATGAACTTGCAATATATACACGATAACAAAGGAAACGCTACCGGTGTTTTTATCCCTATTGAAGAGTGGCAGTCTTTAAAGCAAAAATATAATGGTTTACAAGATGATGAATTGCAAAATTTTGATATTCCGGAATGGCACAAAAAAATATTAGATGAGCGTTTGGAAGATTACCGCAAAAATATCCATAACAGTATGGATTTTGACACGATGATGAGAGGCATCAGAAAAAAATACAGTCTATGAGTTTTGTATTGGAAAACAGTCCCAGAGTTTATGATGATATTGTGGGAGCGGTAGAATATTTTCTCTCTATAAATCCGAAATTAGCAGAAGATTTTTTGGGCAGAATAGAGGATGCAAAACAAACAATTCTCAATACTCCGAGTGGATTTCAGGTAAAATATTCCGGTATTAGAACTGTACTTTTAAAGCAGTTTCCGTATCATATTTACTACATTTTGGATGGCTATAGAATCATAATTCTCGCTATTCTGCACGCTCACAGCGGAAAGAAGAAAATTAGTGAAATCAATCCGGTCAAATAGTGCACATTGAAATATTACTAACTTTGGAACGTTACCACCTATAGATACTCTTTTCCAATGATTACAGGGATGGAATCTATTGGAAACATTTTCTGCCCATTTATTGTAAATGAAAACAACACCTGATAAAATTGATTGTTATCCTGTTTCCCCTTCTTAACTTTGTAGGACTTGAAAGTTAAATCATAAATATTACCATTATATTCTCTTACAAAACTAAACACACCAACATTTTCTGTTGGAAATGTTTCTAAAATATAACAGTAATCATTATTCTCAAGATAATATTTATGTATAAAATAATCTAAAGAATCTATTTCATTATTATCCGTAGCAATTCTTAAATCTTCCAGTAAATAAGATTTAATACTTATATTTTTTATTTTATTGTTTAATAAAATAAACTGTTCTTCTTTCTTACTTTGGCTTATAATTCCTGAAAATATAAAAGATGAGTCCTTAATTATTTCCCACGAATTAGGAATAGTAATACTTATTGAATCATTATTTAAAACCTTTATTTCTTTTTTGTCCAGAGGTGTAGTTTTATCTTGATTTTCTTTTTTACAACTTAAAAATATCAATGCCAACAAAATATATAGCAATTTCATTTTTTTTATTTTGTTTTGTCTTTTGGAGTTTCAATATTAATGCTTGCACTCACACCAAACTTGGTTTCTTCTTTTTTCGTACCAACCTTTTGTTCAATTTGAACTCCAACAGAGGTTGTATTTTTATCCTCCTCAGATTTTACAGAAGTATAGACACCTTTATTTCCTACTCCATAAACTGCTTTTGTGGTATTACTCAAGTTTTTTTCATTCTTATTATATGAAGTAGTATTTGATACCGTTACTGTTCCAGCCTCTGTAGGAATTGTCTTTTCAATTTTTTTGTTAACAGTTGTTTCTGTTTTATAATTTACTTTTATTGGGCTGTCCGACATCCCTTTAATTTCCTTATTTCCTTTCTCATCAACGGTATAAGTTGGTCTTAAAAAATTACCATCTACCTCTACAGAAATAGAGGTTTTGGTTTCAATGGTGTTTGTATTGCTACCATTGATATAATTTCCAATTTTGGTAACATATCCTTCAATTTTTGTCCTGCTTTATTTATCAATTGTCCTGCTGTATCAAGCCATTTATACGTCTCTTGTTGTAAAACTGTATATGGGTCATTCACAGACACAGCCTCCAACCCTTCTAATTCTCTGTGAGAGGTAACCTTATTCTCCGAAAAATTATAATGAGATTGGTAGGCGTATTTCTCAGAAAGCGGGTCTATGTTAAAAAACCTCCCAACATCTGGCATATATTGCCGCCATTTAAAACTATAAAAACCCGTTTCTTGCAGTTCCTGTTCTTGAAATTTGTAGTTATAAGGTATTGCCAAAGGATCATAAACAGGTGTAATGTTTTCGTCTTTTAAAAATACCATACCAAACGGATAATAATCGTTTTTATCCATTATTTTTATACCTTTTATATCGTCTTTTACATAACTTATTCTCACGTTTCCAAGGTGGTCTTTAATCTGGTAAATGTAACGAAAATTTTCATAATCGTAATAGCCTTCTGTAGTTGGGAAAAAAGATAGATAAACAATCCAAATGACCCTCAAGATAATAGGATTGTTTA
>JAITWV010000428.1 GCA_031285105.1 Streptococcaceae bacterium
TGTGGTAATGAAACTTGCGCCGTTGCTGAAAATGATTGAATAACTCCTTGGAATAAAACGGCTAAAGAAACAATCCCACCGGCCAATGGTTCTACATTATAAGCCTTCGCCAAATTGTATCCCCATGAAAATGCAAAAATAATCCCGACAATTGCAAGAGTTCCGCTCCAAACAAAACCATTGACGCTGATAATTTGTGAAACAACTGGAATATCTGCACCAACATAATCAGGGAAAAAAGCTGGCGGCAAGTCACGAATAATGGCATTAATCATTACCGCAATGGAACCGGCCATCGTTGCTGGAAGTGTTCCAATAAAGGCATCACGAATCGCAATTAAATGCTTTTGATTCCCAATTTTTGCCGCGACTGGAACGAAGTGTTTCTCCATAAAATCTGAAATCCCGTTCATGTTACTCTCCTTTTCTGTGTAATAATCGTAAAATTTTTGAAATATTCTGTAAATTTTTAATATGTCAAATAAAACGACCTACACATGTTTTTATATTTGTATAAACTTTGAGGCTAGATATCCACCTAACCTCAAAGAATAGACCAAAAATAAGCGATTAAGCTGCTAATTTTTTGTATAATTCTACAAATTCAACCGCTAAATCTTTAAACGCAATAGCTGTCATTAAGTGATCTTGTGCGTGTACCATATAGATACCGATTTCAATTTTTTCACCTTGAGCAGCTTTTGTTAACATTTCTGTTTGTGATCTGTGTGCACCAACTAATGCTTCGTTTGCATGTTCTAAAGAGGCATCTGCTTTATCAAAATCTCCTGCTTTTGCTGCTTGAATTGCTTCAACTGCACTAGCTTTAGCATCTCCTGCATTCATGATAAGACCCATTACTACTTCCATGTTCTCCATTATGTTACTTCCTCCTAAGTTTTGAGGCTTAGCGCTTGTTTTAAAATGTTTTTACTATTTAAGTTGCCAAAATCTTTCATGGAAATAACATCAATTGGAATATTCATTTTGTTTAATTCTGGTAGAACATTATTTTTCATGTAGCGAAGTTGGGGGCTTAAAAGTACTGCACATACAGGATATTTATGTATTGCTTCATCTAATTCATTGCCACTAACACTGATTATATCTAGCTGAAGCCTTTGAATACTGGCTAAATGCCTCATTTGCGTGATCATTAAATTTGTTGAAACACCCGCTGCACAGACTAGTAAAAGAACATCTTTATTCATGCCGCCTCCGTTTAATTGTTGTTTAAGGATTGCTTGTTTAAAATGTAACAAAATTATTTCACTTTAAACAATTTATATGAAATCCTTTACATTCTTTACTATATATTTTTTGTCAATTTTTGTCAATTTCTTTTATACATTAAATTTGATTCTACTATTTTCACATCTTAATTTTATAAATAAACGTTTATGTAACAAGGTTTATTTTATTTTATGATTTGTTCAACATGTTTTCATTCTAAATTTATTTGTTATTTATTCATTTCAAAAGTGGGTGTTGTTGGTCTATATCAATCGCTTTCATTTTTCTATTCGTTCGTTAATTATGCAACAAAAAACCTATCGCTCAAAATTTAGCGATAGGTTCGTTTTATTATTGTTATTTCGCCAAACGGTAAATTGCATCCGCATAAATCACTGCTGCTTTATATAAATCCTCTACATCAGTAAATTCATTGGCTTGATGCATGGTATCTGTATAACCTGGGAACATTGCCCCAAAAGCCACACCACGTTCCATTAAACGACCAAATGTTCCACCACCAATTACTTGCTCATAGCCTTTTTGGCCAGTATGTTCTTCATAGACAGCAAGTAAAGTTGAAACTAATGGATCTTCCATCGGTACATAGTGAGGTGTTTGGTTAACTGTTGAAGGTTCAACTTTTGTAATCATATCTCCTAATGTGGCCTCAATTTTGGCTTTAATATCTTCAACTGACGTATTTTTTGGATAACGGAAGTTTACAGCAATTGTATTATCTTCTCCTTCTTCAAAACTAAAGACACCTGGATTAGAAGAAAGTTTGCCCATTTTTTCGTCTTCGATGGCGACACCTAATTTTTTGCCTTCATGATCATGCCAAGCAAATTCGCCAGCTACATGTAAGAAGTTTTTCGCATCACTTGCAAAGCCATATACTTTTAAGAAATGAGCTAAGAAAGTTGCACCGTTCACGCCTAAATGTGGAGAAGCACCGTGAGCAGATTTACCGATTAGTTCAATTGTAAATTTGCCATTTTCCTCAGTAATTCCACCTGTAACCTTGTGCGCTGTTTTGAAGGCTTCAAAGTCACCTGCAATTGTATCTAAATCAAGTTTTGAGCTAAATACTGCTGTTGCGGACTCTGGTACCATATTTTCACGCAAGCCACCTTTAAATGAATGCAAAACAAAATCACCTTCATTTGCGCCACCAAAGTGTAAATATTGCGTATTAATTCCTTTTTCACCATTGATAATTGGGAAAGTAGCATCTGGTGAGAAACCAAAATCAGGTTTTTTTGCTTTGGTGAAGTAATAATTCATATCACCCCAACCAGATTCTTCGTCGGTACCAATGATAAATTTGATTTTTTTAGAAATTGGTAAGCCTAAATCTTTGATAATTTTTAAACCATAGTAAGCGGCTACTGTAGGCCCTTTGTCATCTGATGAACCACGAGCATATAATTTACCATCACGAATTTCAGGTTCATAAGGGTTTGAATCCCATCCTGAACCGGCGGGAACCACATCCATATGAGCAAAAATTCCTAATACTTCCTCACCATCGCCATATTCAAATTCCCCAACATAGTTATCCACATTGTTTGTTTTGAAACCATCACGATCAGCAATTTCAAGCATTTTTTTCATCGCTGCAACTGGTCCTGGTCCAAATGGAAATTCATCTGTTGCTTGAGTCATATCTTTTTCTGAGTTAATGCGAAGTAAACTAAACAAATCTTCCATTAATGCTTCACGACGAGACTCAACTTCTTGTTTAAAATCAATTGACATTTTGTTACCTCCTGATTGTTAATTACAGTGAACAGTCTATCACTATTAGCTTAAAAAGGAAAAAGAAATGGTCGAAATTGCAACCATTTCTTTTGTTCATTATTTGCGTCCTTCGTAAATTTCTTGGATTGGTTTCATGATAATCGTGTTGATTTCTTGAACCAAACCTGAGAATTTTTGCTCTGCTGTTAAAAGTTCACGAATGATTTCGTTTGCTTCAACTTTTTGACCAACTTCTTGTAATTTTGCTTGGTCTTCAGGTGTTGGCATTGCGCCTGACATCATTTTTTGATGCATTTCATTTTGTACTGCGGTGTAAGCTGAGTAAATTCCTTTTGCTTCTTCGTTATTTTGAACGTTTGTAAATGCTTCTTGAACTGCACTGTATTCTGGCAATTGGCGGATTTCACGTTCTAATTGGTTGGCTGTATCATAAATATTAATCATTATTTCTCTCCATTCTTTTGTTGTATTCCTATTGTATCAAATATTTCTTTAGTTTCCAAAATATCTTTGTCGAATAATTCCAAAAGCATCACGAATATCATTAATTGCTCGTCCAGCACCATCTAATAATCCTTGAGCATTTTGTCTGGCATTATCTAAGGCATCGGCTGCTTGTTGTCTTAAATCATCGGCATTGACATTGAAGTTGCCTGTTGACTCTTCTTCACTTGGCGTTATTTGTCCATTCGTCCAAAAAGAATTAATAATCCCTGGATAAAGTTGTTGCCAAGTTTTCCCGGCGGTTGTTGGTAAAATGCCACTAGCAATACTGTTGAAAATCGCACTGGCTTGATTGGTTGAGGTTCCGACCATGAAATGTCCTTTTTCTTGACTTGGTACTTCAAAACCTAACCATGTTGTAATGACTACGTCTGGTGTATAGGCAATTACCCATTGGTCATTGGTTAAAGTTGGGTCCCAAGAAGTTTCAGTTGTCCCCGTTTTTCCTGCCATAATATAACCTGCTGGATTCGCATTGACACCTGTTCCATTGCTCATAACTCCTAACATCATCGCACTTAAAGTCTTAGCTGTATTATTTGACATCACACGAGTCGTACTTGGTTTTGCTTCATAAATCACGCGACCTTTTGAGTCCACAATTTTACGAACGAAATATGCCTCACTTTTTACACCATTATTAGCAAATGCGGTATAAGCTTGGGCCATTTGTAAAGGAGTGACACCATTTTTCAAACCACCAAGCGCTAAACCATAATACTTATCCGCATCAACTAAAGGCAATCCAAATTTCGTCCCTTCATCAAAACCGCGTTGAATACCAATTTTATTCAATAAATATACTGCTGGTAAATTCAATGACTCCGCTAATGCTTGATACATTGGCACTGAACCTGTGTATGTTCTTGAATAATTTTGCGCTTCAGGATAAAAAGATTGTGGTTTATCTTCTAAAATCGTATCTGGCGTCATACCGTCTTCAACCGCTGAGGCAAATGGGACAATTGGTTTAATCGAAGAACCCGGCGAACGCATTCCTTGAGTCGCAAAATTAAAACGTCTAAACTGATGGTCGCGAGTGTCTCCACGATTACCAACCACCGCTTGAACTGCACCCGTTTGTGGATTAATGGCAATCGAAGCACTTTGAGCAAATTCTCCATCAACTTCAGATTGCGGGAAAAAGGCATTATTCGCATACGTATTTTGCATTGCCGTTTGTGAAGCTTGATTTAAAGTTGTATAAATTTTATACCCACCAGTTAAAATATCTTGTTCCGTCAAATTGGTTTTTTGTTCAATTTCTGAAATAACGGCATCAAAAAATGATGGGAAACGATAATCATCTGTATTTCGCACAAATGTATCATTCAACTGAGTAGCGATATTAATTGCCTTTTGTTCATCGGCTTGTTGCTGGGTAATATCACCTACAGTTACCATATTTTGTAAAACGATATTTCGACGAGCCATCGCATTTTCAGGAAAGTCAATGGGGTTAAAAATACTTGGTCCATTCATTAAACCAACAATAGTTGCCGCTTGCCCTAGCGTTAATTGACCAGCATCTACACCAAAATATCTTCTTGCCGCATCTTGCACGCCCCAAACCCCATGACCCATGAAGGTATCATTTAAATACATGGTCATGATTTCGTCTTTTGAATAGACCCGATTTAACTCAATTGCCAAAAATAATTCACGAGCTTTTCGGTCAAATGTTTGATCTAAGGTTAAAAAGGCATTTTTGGCTAACTGTTGTGAAATCGTTGAACCCCCACCGGCAGTTGTTGCCCCGCGGTTTAACACCAAACCAACCGCCGCTCGAGCTAATCCACGAATGTCAAAACCTCGATTCGTATAAAAACTGCGATCTTCCGTTGCGACTGCTGCTTTCACGACATAAGGATTAATTTGATTTAGCTCAACAAAACTACCTCTTGAATTAAAAAGTGATCCAGCTGACTGATTCACTTCATCATAGATAATCGTTTGCGTTTGCATAGAGGTTTTTAACATACCAACATTTGAACTTTTCGCTAAAATAAATAGGTAAGTAGACATCACTAAACCTAAAGTCATGATTGCTAAAATGATTAATTTCCAAACATGGTATTTTTTGAAATATGCTTTTTGCCAAATACGAAATTTTCGCCAATATGGTCTTAGCCAGTCAAAAAATCTCATTAAAAAAGGGGGGATATTTATTTGTTTTTTTCTTCT
>JAITWV010000079.1 GCA_031285105.1 Streptococcaceae bacterium
GACCGAGTTAGCGCTTCAGCGGTTACTCGGTCTTGTAGGCTTGCGAGGTGTAATAACTTTTCAAGTGCCCTTCTTGAAAAGTTATGGAACCGGTCCGGCTACAGCAAGGTAAACCACCCACGCTCCGATCCAAGCCAGCCGAAAATTCTACGAATGTTTTTTTTATTACTTTAACTTGTTTTAAGTTTTTGTTTTTAAAAACCTATAACCATTTAAATTAATATAATCCGCCGAGAGTTTTCGTATATGGGCGGAGGGCTGTGTTCAGGTGGTGGTGGCAGCAGTGGTATCAGGGAAATCGGCGTAGCGTGGGCTTTTCTTAGCGATTTATCGCTTAGAAAACCCCTAGCCGATTAAGGAATGAGATTTTTTGAAAAGAGCCCTTCTTTTCAAAAAAGCTGCTTCCGTCCCACCACAGCAGCCACCACCACCTCGAACACCAGACCGCAGCTCATATACGAAAACTCGTAAATGAAGAACGCCTTAAAGTCCTAATTATTTCACAAACTTCAAATCAATTACGCTGTACTAAAGTGATTGCTCAAGGCACTAAAGGTAAATAATCGAAAGTAGGAAAAAATGAACGTTAAAGTAAATAAAAAAGCTGCTCAAAAAATTAAAAACGGCTATCCTTTATTAGTTGAACAAGATTTAATCGGGAAATTTCCAGACAACACCTTAGTCACTTTAGTTAATGAAGCAAACCAACCATTAGCAACTGCTTATCTTTCTAAACAAAATAAAGGAATTGGTTGGGTTTTAACGACAAAAAATGAAAAAATCGACCAAATGTTTTATGCCAATCAGTTGCAAAAAGCCAAAAACAAACGGGCTAATTATTTTGCTGATGAAACCACTAATGCTTTTCGGGTGTTGAATGGTGAAGGAGATTATTTGCCTGGTTTAACGATTGACTATTACAATGGTTATGCGGTTTTTAGTTGGTACAATGATTTTATTCTTAGTCAAAAGGCATTGATTTTGCAAGCTTTTTTACAAGTGTATCCTGATATTTTGGGTGTCTATGAAAAAATTCGCTTCAAAAGTGATATTGCTAATTATGAAAGTGCGCATATTCATGGGAATAAAGCTAGTGAGCCGTGGATTGTTAAAGAAAATGGGGTCAATTATGCGACTTATCTAGATGAAGGTTTGATGACGGGTATTTTCCTTGATCAAAAAAATGTTCGTGGGGCTTTGGTTGATGGTTTGGCTGTTGGTAAAAGTGTGTTAAATACGTTTAGTTATACTGGTGCTTTTTCGGTTGCGGCGGCTTTTGGTGGTGCACTTGAAACGACTAGTGTTGATTTGGCAAATCGCTCTATTGATAAAACCAAAGAGCAATTTCTGGTGAATGGTTTAGATGTTGATGCGCAAAAAATCTATGCAATGGATGTGTTTAACTATTTTAATTATGCAAAGAAAAAAGAATTGTCGTATGACCTGATTGTTTTAGATCCACCTAGTTTTGCTCGTAATAAAAAGAAAATTTTCACTGTTGAAAAAAATTATGGAGAATTAATTGAAGCATCTGTTGATATCTTAAATGATCAAGGCACTATTATCGCTTCAACGAATGCTGCCAATCTTTCAACGAAAAAATTTAAAGCAATTGTTACTGAAAGTTTAAAAAACAAAAAAGTGCAATTTGCTATTGAAAGACAAGAACAATTGCCCGCTGATTTTCGTGTGGCACCTGAGTTTTTAGAAGGGGATTATTTGAAAGTTTTATTTATTAAAGTGAAAAAATAAGCGAGAGGATTAATTCCCCTTCGCTTTTTTTGTTTGCATATTTAACACATTTAAGCCAAAATTTACTGTATTCTCCGTTTTTTCTTTGATGCGGGTAATATTATCTTTGTGGCGTGTGATGATAATGCTTGCTAATGCCAAAATAATGAAGAAAAATAACCAATTGCGCTCAGGTAAAATCATTACGTGAAACATTGGGAAAATGACAACGCCAATAAAGGCAAATATTCCTGCGGTAATACTAGAAAATGAAATCATGCTTGTGATATAAAGGGTGAGGACAAATACTACCACTAGGTAAACAAAGAACCATGGCGCAAATCCTAATAAAATACCACCACTTGTTGCGACTGCTTTACCACCTTTAAATTTTAAAAAGATGGAAAATGTGTGTCCTAAAACAGCTAAAATTCCGCAATATAATGGACTTATCTGACTTGAAAACAACATTGGTAAAAGTGTTGCTAGGGTCCCTTTAAAAATATCCGCAAACAAAACAACTACACCAGCGCCTTTGCCTAAAACTCTAAATGTATTTGTTGTGCCGATATTGCCTGAGCCAAAGTCACGAATGTCCTTTTGAAAAAAGAATTTCCCAATCCAATAACCTGATGGAATAGAACCTAATAAATAAGACAAAATTAATAAAACTGCAAAATGCATATAAATCTCCAATCAATCGTTTGTAATATAAGAATTTTTACTTTAGAATTGTAACATAATTATTAGTCTTTTAAAACAAGAAGAAAGTTGGGGTCAAATAATGACATTTACCAATCCAAATGAACAAGTGATATTTGGTTATTTAAAAGAGGCCAAACGAATTGCTGTAGTGGGTATGAGTGATAAGGATACTCGTTCTAGTTTTTTAGTTGCTCGTGAGTTACAAAAAGCAGGTTATGAAATCGTGCCGGTCAATCCGGTGTTGGCTGGGCAAAAAATTCTCGGTGAAACAGTGTATGCTAGTTTAAGTGAGATTCCTGGACATATTGATTTAGTAGATATTTTCCGTCGTAGTGAGTTTTTACCTGATTTGGCGCGAGAGTTTTTAACTATTGATGCGGATGTTTTTTGGGCACAACAGGGCATTTATAATGATGAAGCTGCTGAGATTTTAATTGGAAGTGGACATCAAAAAATTGTGATGGATCGTTGTACAAAAGTTGAGTTAATGCGCATGAGTTGGCAAAATTAAAAAAGAAGAGGCTGGGACAAAACAATTTTTTAACTATAATTTTCAGTCGAATAATGTAAAAACCTCCCAAAATCTATCATCAAAGATAGATTTT
>JAITWV010000117.1 GCA_031285105.1 Streptococcaceae bacterium
AAATTCTTAACTGATTCATAAGTATTTTAAATGGTTAAAGTTTTTTTGTTTTAAAAACCTATAATCAGTTTAAATAATGTAAATCAGCGAGAGTTTTCGTATATGGGCGGAGGACTGGCGCGAGGCGTGTGGCAGCAGTGGCACTAGGGGAATCGGCGTAGCGTGGGCTTTTCTTAGCGGTTTACCGCTTAGAAAACCCCTAGCCGATTAAGGAATGAGATTTTTTGGAATGTGCTTTTCCTTCCAAAAAAGCTCATTCCGTCCCGCCACAGCAGCCGCACCGTCGAGCCAGTCCGCAGCCCATATACGAAAACTCGTAAGTAAAGAACGCCCTTGCGTCCTAGTATTTCACAGACTCCAATTAACTTACGATGTACTAAAGTGAGTGTTTTCTTAAATATCATCCCAAGCACACTACTTGCTAAAAGATCTTTGTTTCAATCTATCTAGATTTCGTTATTAAAAGCAAAAGAAGATAGTAGTATTAAAATATGATTGATTAAAAATAAATAATTAAACATAATTGAAAGTGTTTTCTAAAAACTATTTACTTTAACATTATAATGTTATACCATACGAATCAAGGAAACGATTTCAAAAAACATATTAATTAAGGAGCTACATATCATGTCTAATTTCTTTAACGCCCTATCATCAAAAATGATTCCACTAGGAATAGCAATGGGTGAACAACGCCACTTAAAATCAATCAAGAATGGTTTAATTTCAATTATGCCATTAACAATCATCGGTTCATTTTTTACTGTCATTATTAATTTACCAATTCCAGGATGGGCTGATACTGTTGGACCTTACATGCGCGCTTTCGATGTACCTTTTCGTTTTACAGTTGGGATTATGTCGTTGTATGCAGCATTTACAATTGGTGCCTCCCTTGCTCAAGAATATAAATTAGAGCAAAAAACAGCAGGGTTTCTTTCAATGCTAGGCACAATTTTAATGGTTATGCCTGTGCAGATTTCAGGTGTTTTAGACGCTGCTGGTCAATTAATTTCAGATGCTCAAATTGTTGATACAGCAGGAAATGTAGTAGCCTCAGGAACGCGTTTCTTACCGATTGCTCAACTTGGCTCATCAGGTTTGTTTGGTGCAATGTTGGCATCAATTATTACCGTTGAAATTATTCGTTTTTGTAAAATTCATAAATTAGAAGTAAAAATGCCAGATGGAGTACCACCAGTTATTGCTCAATCATTTTCAGCATTATTACCAACTTTCTTTGTTATCATGCTATTTTGGGTGCCAAGACATTTCTTTGGCATTAACATCAATGAAATTTTAACAACAATCATGTCGCCATTACGTGGTTTTTTAACAGGAAACAATATCTTTGGTGGAATTTTAACGCAATTAATCTTCTCAATGTTTTGGATTTTAGGGATTCATGGACCTCAAGTTATGGGGCCAATTATTCGTCCATTTTGGGAAACGGCCATCTTGGAAAATTCAGAAGCTTTTGCTAACGGTGTGTCAGCTTTTCATTTACCAAACATTTTTACTGAGCAATTCTTCCAATGGTATGCACAAATGGGTGGTTCAGGAGCGACTTTAGCATTAGTAGTAATGTTCTTGTTCTCAAAATCAAAATATTTAAAACAATTAGGTCGCTTATCAATTATTCCAGGTATTTTCAATATCAATGAACCGGTAACATTTGGTGCGCCAATCGTTATGAATCCGGTCTTGGCTATTCCATTTGTTTTAGCACCAGTTGCCAACACTATTTTAATTTATGTCGTAACAATTACAGGATTAATGCCTCGTATGATGATGCGCCCACCGTTTTCAATCCCAGCTCCAATTGGTGCATTGATGACCACGAACTTTAACTGGGTGGCATTTGCAATGGTATTTGTTTCATTTGCTTTATCATTTGCCATTTACTTCCCATTCTTCAAATCATTTGAAAAAATGCAATTAGCAGAAGAAGCAAAGAATGAAGCAGAAAAAATGAATAATAAAGACAGTGAAGACGTGTCATTGTTTGATACAGTGAATGCAAAATAATTTGATGTTTAAAAAAGTGCAACGATAAAAAGTTGCACTTCTAATTTAAAGGAGACAGTTATGATCTATCTATTCATTGCAATTGCTATTTTCATCTCACATTATGTAAGTGGGAAATTATTAGCAAAATATAAACCATCATTTGCCGTATTATTGATTAGCGTATTAGGCTCATTAGTAATTATTGCTGTAGTGAGTGTACTTATTCAAACATTAATTCCAATTATGGGTGCGACAATTTTTGCAGGTGTCTTGTTGCAAAGTGCCTTCTTTAATAGAAGAAGAAATGCATTTTTAGGTATGTCTAATAACTAAATATAGGAGAAAAAAATAATGACTCAATTTTTCTGGGGTAATTCCGTTTCAAGTATGCAAACAGAAGGTGGATGGAATCAAGGTGGCAAATCACTTTCTGTCTATGATATTCGTAAAGCTAGCGAAAATATTTCCGATTGGCATTTTTCAAATGATAATTATAATAACTACATAGAAGACTTTGACTATATGAAAGATTTAGGAATGAATATGTATCGTTTCCAAATTTCATGGTCACGTGTGGTAGTTGATGGTGATGGTGCGTTTAATGAAGAAGGGATCGCCTATTACGATAAATTTATTGATGATTTAATCGCTCGTGGGATTGAGCCAATGATTTGTTTGTATCATTTTGATATGCCACTTCATTTAGCGCAAAAATACAATGGTTTCTTATCAAAAGAAGTAAAAGATGCTTTTGTGCGTTACGGTAAAGAAATGATTAACCGTTTTGGCTCAAAGGTAAAATATTGGTTAACATTCAACGAGCAAAACTTATTCCATTTTGATAAAGCATTTCGTATCGCAGGTTACCTAGAAGGCGAACGCACAATAAGTGAATTGTATCAAATTATGCACAATGCAATGATTTCCCATGCTGAAATTTGTAATTATTTACATGAAACAACTAATGCACAAATTGGTGGAATGTTAGCTTATAACTTAGCCTACCCAGCTTCATCAAAACCAGAAGACATCAAAGTTGCTCGTGAGTGGGATGAATTTGTTAATATGACCTTATTAGATTGTTATGTACACGGCGAATATTCAAAACATCAAATGAAATTCGTAGAAAACAACAATATCGACATGAATATCTTACCAGATGAAATGGAAATTTTAAAAGCACATAAAAATGATTGGTTAGCTTTTTCATATTATGCTTCAACCACATTAAGTGCTGAAAATATCCCAACTGGTACTGCACCAAATTACTATATTAACTACGGTAAACAAGACAATCCTCATATCGGAACAACGCAGTGGAATTGGCAAATTGATCCACTAGGCTTTAGAGAAATAATGAACCGTATGTATCAACGCTTTTCTTTACCATTATTCCCAATCGAAAATGGCATTGGTGTACAAGAAGAGTGGGACGGGGTAAACATGATTGAAGATGATTACCGTATTGAATACATGAGTGAACATCTAAAAGAAATGTTCCATGCGATGAATGAAGACGGTGTTGAAATTATGGGTTATCTTGGTTGGGGTTTAATTGATATTATGAGCTCACAAGGGGACATGAGAAAACGTTATGGCTTGGTTTTTGTCAATCGAACCAATGAAGATTTAAGAGATATGAAACGTGTACCTAAAAAAAGTTATGCATGGTTTAAAGAAGTAACAGCAACCAATGGTCAAAGCTTATTTAAATAAACAGTAAAAGTTATGTTATTTATGTAGAGTAGTTGTTTTTATTGCTAAATTGAATACGAAAATAATAACTGGTGCTTTTAATCAGTTATTATTTTTTTGAATTATTAAAAAAGAGAGGAGAGTCTTGTAAAAAAGTTCGGTTTTACAAGTAATTTTATGTTAGATTTAATTATAAGAAATGCAAAAACGATGACAAGTGCTCCATTTGAAATTGGTGTGCTTAATGGAAAAATCGTTCAAATTGCTGAGAAAATCAAAACACATTTTTCTAAAGAGTTCACCTTACAATCAACCCATTATTTAAGTGCTGGTTGGATTGATTCGCACGTTCATTGCTATAGTGAGCTTGATTTATATTACGATTATCCAGATGAAATTGGCGTCAAATCAGGAGTAACAACTGTGATTGATGCTGGAAGTTGTGGGTATGACAATATTGATGACTTTTATGAAAAAACAAGAGCGAATCAGACGAATGTCTATGCATTAATCAATATTTCAAGAACGGGGATTGTACGTCAAGATGAATTGTCCGATTTAGAAAATGTTAAAGAAGAACTTGTACGTGCATCGCTAGAAAAACATCCAGATTTCATCAAAGGTCTTAAAGTGAGAATGAGTAAAACAGTCATCGGTGAAAATGGCATCAAACCTCTTGAATTAGCCAAAAAAATTCAGGTGAACAATCATCAACTACCCTTAATGGTTCATATTGGGTCGGCGCCAGCTAATTTAGATGAAATTTTGGAAAAAATGACTGAGGGTGATATTTTAACGCATTGCTTTCATGGAAAAGAAAATGGCATCTTAGATCGAAATTGTGGTTGTCTGAAATCATTTGTTTTTGCAGGAAAGAATAAAGGATTAATTTTTGATACCGGGCATGGCACAGATAGTTTTAATTTTGAAGTAGCAACTCAAGCGTTAGATGAAGGTCTAAAAGCAGATACGATTTCAACGGATATTTACATTCGCAATCGCCAAAACGGTCCTGTTTATAATTTAGCAACAACGATGGAAAAATTACATGTCATCGGTTATTCATGGGAAGAAATTATCGAAAAAGTAACGAGCGCTCCTGCTAAGGCATTCCATTTAACAACTAAAGGAAAAATTGCTGAAAATTACGATGCAGACTTTACTATTTTTGAATTTATCAATGAAGAAAAAGAATTAATCGACTCTAATGGCAATCAAAAAATCACTCAGATGCAAATTCAACCAGTCAAAACAATTATCGGAGGGCATATCTATGACGCATTATCATCAAAAATTATCGCTTAAACAAGTCATCAACGCTTCAGGTAGAATGACCATTTTGGGAGTATCCTTGGTCAGTGAAAAAGTTTTAGCAGCGCAACGATTTGGTGGTGAAAACTTTTTTGAAATGAATGATTTAGCAATTCAAACAGGAAAGTTTTTAGCTAATTTGTTAAAAGTCGAAGATGTACAAATCGTCTCAAGTGCCTCAGCTGGCATTGCTCAATCGATTGCGGGGGTGATTGGCAAAGGTTGTAAGTATCACCTTTATCATCCATATACGGACAAAATTACCAAACGTGAAATCATTTTACCTAAAGGACACAATGTTGATTATGGGACTTCGGTGGAGTTAATGATTGAACAAGGTGGTGGGAAAGTGGTGGAAGCAGGGTATGCTAATATGTGTACACCTGAGCAGATTGAGATGATGATTACAGAAAATACCGCAGCGATTCTTTACATTAAAAGCCATCACACCGTTCAAAAAAGTGTGTTAAATATCAAAGAAGCAGCAAAAGTTGCCCAAGAAAATGACCTGCCACTGATTGTTGATGCAGCAGCAGAAGAAGATTTATTTAAATATTATCAACAAGGAGCAGACTTGGTTATTTACTCGGGTGCTAAAGCTATTGAAGGCCCGTCAGCAGGTATGGTTGTTGGTAAAAAGGGCTATGTTGAATGGATTCGTTTGCAATCAAAAGGCTTAGGTCGTTCTATGAAAATTGGCAAAGATAATATTTTAGGTTTTACCCAAGCAGTTGAAGATTATTTAGAAAATGGTAGTGAAACCGGAGAAAGTCAAAAAAATAGATTAACCCCTTTTATTGAGGAATTGAATAAAATGAAACAAATTCAAGCACAAATCATTCAAGACACAGCTGGTAGAGATATTTTTCGAGCGAGTATGAAAGTTACTGGAGTTAAAAGTGCTTATCAAGTCATTGATGAATTAAAAGCCAACAACCCAGCTATTTACACTCGTGAATATCAAGCCAATCAAGGGATTATTGAATTTGATATTCGCTCGGTCGATGCTGCGCAAATGAAGCAAATTGTCACAAGATTAACACAGATTATGGAGGAAAATTAAATGTCACTTACCCCAAATTACCTAAAAAATCGATTATGTTTAAATGTTTTAGCAGGCTCCGTGGAAAATGCGAAAGAAGTCTATGAAGCAGCCAAAGGACACGTGGTAGTTGGTGTGTTATCAAAGAATTATGACACCGATGAACGTGCGATTGAAGATATGAAACGCTACATTGAAGTAACTAACAATGCTTTATCTGTCGGTTTAGGTGCAGGAGATCCGAATCAGTCGACAATGGTTTCACGTATTTCTTCCATTTTACAACCACAACATATCAATCAAGTGTTTACTGGTGTAGGGACAACTCGTGCATTATTAGGGCAAAACGAAACAATCATTAACGGCCTATGTTCCCCAACAGGAAAAGTCGGTTATGTGAACATTGCAACGGGGCCTTTAAGTTCACAAGCAAAAGAAGAAGCTATCGTACCAATTGATACAGCCATTAAAATGTTACAAGATATGGGCGGAAGTTCAGTAAAATACTTCAATATGAAAGGTTTAGAGCATATTGAAGAATATAAAGCAGTAGCACTTGCTTGTGCAAAAAATGATTTTTATCTTGAACCAACAGGTGGCATCGACTTAGAAAACTTTGAAGAAATCGTACAAATTGCTGTAGATGCAGGTGTAAAAAAGGTCATTCCTCACGTGTATAGCTCAATTATTGATAAACAAACAGGTAATACTCGTGTGAGTGACGTGAAAATTTTGCTTGATTTAATGGAAAAAATATTTGGTGAATAAGATGAGAATAGGTGCATTTGGAGAAGTCATGTTGCGTTTGTCCCCGCCAGAAAATTTGTTATTGGAACAAACAGATACCTTACGCATGATGTTTACCGGAACAGGTGTGAATATTTTAGCGAATTTAGCAGCATTTGGTAAAGAAGTTTCCATGTTAAGTTCTGTACCAGACAATCGATTAGGTAAAACAGCCATTGCTCACTTACGGAAATTAGGAGTAACGACACAATTTGTCCAAGCATTCGGCAATCATATAGGTAGCTACTTTGCAGAAATGGGCTTTGGTGCGAGACCGACAATGGTAAC
>JAITWV010000136.1 GCA_031285105.1 Streptococcaceae bacterium
TTCGTATCTGGGTGCTCATAAAACATCCACATTGCTTTAGCCGCATCCATTGCTGAACCACCACCTAAAGCGATGATTGTATCTGGTTCAAAATTGATAAATTGCTCTAAACCTTTGTAAACTGTATTTGTTGAAGGGTTTGGCTCAACGTCTGAGAAAACTTCAACTTTTACATCGTTTTTGCGTTTTGCTAATTCTTGACGAACGATATCTGCAAAGCCGAATTGAACCATACCTGGATCACATACTAACATTACGCGTTCTACGTTTTCCATTTTTTGTAGGTATTGTAATGAGTTTTTTTCAAAAAAGATTTTTGGTGGTAATTTAAACCATTGCATATTATTTCTTCTCTTTGCTAAAGTTTTTACGTTAATTAAGTTAACTGCTGATACGTTACGAGAGACTGAGTTTTTACCGTATGAACCACAACCTAATGTTAATGAAGGAATCATTTCGTTATAGACATTACCAATTCCACCTTCTGCTGATGGAGTGTTTACTAAGATACGACAAGCTTTCATGCGTAAACCAAATTTGATTTGTAAATCTTCATCTTCCGTATGGATTACTGCTGTATGTCCTAATCCACCAAGGTTTAGCATGCCTTCACATAAATCAAAAGCATTTTCAGTTGAAGTAGCTTTTACCATTGCTAAAACTGGCGATAATTTTTCACGAGACAATGGATATTTTTCGCCAACGCCATCTAATTCAGCGATAAGAATTTTTGTTCCTTTTGGTACTTTAATTCCTGCAAGATCTGCGATATATTCTGCTGACATACCAACGATTGCTGCATTTACTGCATATTTGCCTTCGTTCATTACAACATCTTCTAATTTGCCTAACTCATTCTTAGGAACAAAGTAACATTGGTTTTTCGTAAATTCAAATTTTACTTCTTCGTACACTTCTTTATCAACAATGACTGCCTGTTCAGATGCACAGATCATGCCGTTATCGAAAGTTTTTGAAACGATTAAGTCATTGACTGCACGTTTGATTTTTGCATTTTTGTTGATGTATGATGGTACGTTACCTGGTCCTACTCCTAAAGCTGGTTTACCGGTTGAGTAAGCTGCTTTCACCATTGCACCGCCACCTGTTGCTAATACTGTTGCAATTCCTGGGTGATTCATAAGTAAGTTTGTTGCTTCGATAGACGGTACTTCAATCCACTGCACACAATTTTCTGGTGCACCGACTTTGATTGCTGCGTCACGAACGATTCTTGCTGCTTCAGCCGAACATTTTTGCGCTGATGGATGGAAGGCAAATATGATTGGGTTACGTGTTTTTAAGGCAATCATTGCTTTAAAGATTGTTGTTGAAGTTGGGTTGGTTGTTGGCGTTACACCACAAACTACTCCAACTGGTTCAGCGATTTCGATAAGACCTGTTTGTTTGTCTTCGTTGATTACGCCAACTGTTTTATTATGTTTAATGCTGTTCCAGATATATTCTGAAGCATACATATTTTTAATTGCTTTATCTTCGTAGATTCCACGACCAGTTTCTTCAACAGCCATTTTTGCTAAGCTCATGTGCTCGTTTAAAGCTGCCATGCTCATTGCGTGAACGATTGTGTCAACTTGCTCTTGGGTGAAGTTTTCCATAGCTTTTAAGGCTTGGTTTCCTTTCACAGCTAAGTCATCAATCATCGCTGGAACATCAATTGTTTTTGTTTTTTCTGATACTTTAGTCATTTGTAAATCTCCTTTTATTAGAAATCTATATTTGTTTTTTAGTTTTTTTATTTAGATGAATTATTTCGTTCATCTTTTCACATTCCCTACTATACACCACTACTTAATGCTTGTAAATAGTTTTTGTGAACTTTTTTTCATACTTTTTAATTGTATTTTGTGAATAATTAAGATGTACTAAGAAAGAAGGTTGAGGAAATAACGTTTGTTGTCATGTTGTTTGTGAATTTATTTTCAAAAATATTTTAAAAAAAATTCCACCCAAAATCAATTGAGTGGAATAAATTCTATTTTTTCTTAAGAACCTTTATAAGCAGCTTGAATAATTCCTTGCAGCTCTGATATTAAAGGTTGAACTGGGTTAGCGGTGGTACATTGGTCTTCAAATGCTTTTTCTGCTAATTCCCATGATTGTGTTTCTACTAGTTCTTTTGTTACACCTTGTGCTTTCAAACTTAACTCAATGCCAACTGATTTGCCAAGTTTAATGATGTTCGTAATTAAGGAATCAACTAATTCTTGCGTGGTATTACCAGTAAAGCCCATAAATCTTGCAATATCTGCATAATCTGTATTGGCACGGTAAAACTCATATTTCGGGAACATCGCATGCTTTTGTGGGTTCTTGGCATTAAAGCGTATTACGTGTGGAAGTAAAATTGCATTTGTTCTTCCATGTGGAATATCCCATTCACCGCCGACTTTATGGGCAATTGAGTGAGTTATACCTAAAAATGCGTTTGAAAATGCCATACCCGCCATAGTTGAAGCGTTATGCATATTTTCACGAGACTCAAAATCACCAAGTTTCCATGATTTTTCTAAGTTTTCAAAGACTAACTTAATTGCTTGTAATGAAAGACCACGTGTGTAATCAGTCGCCATAACAGATACATAAGACTCAATTGCATGAGTTAAAACGTCCATTCCAGTATCAGCTGTGATGCTTGGTGGCACGGTCATGACAAATTGTGGGTCAACAATCGCAATATCTGGTGTTAGCGCATAATCTGCTAAAGGATATTTGATATGATTGTCTGAGTCGGTAATTACGGCAAATGGGGTAACTTCTGAACCTGTTCCTGATGTGGTTGGGATACAGATGAATTGTGTTTTTTCTGGTTTTGAAATCTTGTAAGTACGCTTACGGATATCTAAGAATTTTTGTTTCGCCCCAAAGAAATTCGTATCTGGGTGCTCATAAAACATCCACATTGCTTTAGCAGCATCCATTGCTGAACCGCCACCTAAAGCGATAATTGTGTCTGGTTTGAAGTTCAACATTTGGTCTAATCCTTTATAAACCGTGTTTGTTGAAGGATTTGGCTCTACTTCTGAGAAGATGTCTACTTTTACATCATTTTGTCGTTTGCCTAGCTCTTTACGAACTAAATCAGCAAATCCAAATTGAACCATTCCCGGATCACAAACAATCATTACACGTTCACAGTTTTCTAAATTTTGTAGATACTGTAAGGAATTATTCATGAAATAAATTTTTGGTGGCAATTTGAACCACTGCATATTGTTTCTTCTTTTTGCAATTGTTTTGATATTCAATAAATTCACCGCTGATACGTTTCTTGAAGTTGAGTTTTTACCATATGAACCACAACCTAGTGTCAATGAAGGAAGCATTTCATTATAGATATCACCAATTCCACCAGCTGCTGATGGGGTATTCACAATAATACGGCATGCTTTCATTTTCAGACCAAATTGAAGCTGTAAATCCTCATCTTCAGCATGAATCACTGCTGTATGTCCTAAACCGCCTAATTCTAACATTTCTTGTGCTAATTTGAAGCCATGTTTTTCATCCGTTGCCTTTAACATTGCCAATACAGGAGATAATTTTTCACGCGATAATGGGTATTTCTCACCTACTCCATCAAGTTCGGCAATTAGCATTTTCGTGCCTTTTGGTACATTAATTCCTGCTAAGTCTGCAATAAATTCTGCTGACATACCAACAACAGTGCCATTTACTGCTGTTTTTGTTTCATTCATTACCACATTTTCTAGCTTTGTAATCTCGTGTTTTGGCACAAAGTAGCAACGATTGGCTTCAAGTTCAAATTTCACTTCTTCATACACTTCTTTATCGACAATAATTGCTTGCTCTGATGCACAAATCATGCCATTGTCGAATGTTTTTGAGATAATCACATCATTAACTGCACGTTTGATTTTTGCTGATTTATGAATATAAGCGGGCACATTTCCTGGTCCTACGCCTAATGCTGGTTTGCCGGTTGAGTAAGCAGCTTTAACCATTCCCGCTCCACCAGTTGCTAAGACAGTTGCTACTTTTTCATGATTCATCAAAAGATTTGTCGCTTCAATTGATGGCGTTTCAATCCATTGAATACAATTTTGTGGTGCACCTGCTTTAATTGCTGCATCACGAACGATTCTTGCTGCTTCAGCCGAACATTTTTGCGCTGCTGGGTGGAAAGCAAAAATAATTGGATTACGTGTTTTTAAAGCAATTAATGATTTGAAAATAGTTGTTGAAGTTGGGTTCGTTGTAGGCGTTACTCCGCAAATTATCCCAACAGGTTCGGCAATTTCAATGATGCCATTTTGCTTATCTTCACGAATGACACCAACTGTTTTATCGTGTTTAATTGAGTTCCAAATCGACTCTGAAGCGTACATATTTTTGATTGCTTTGTCTTCAAATACACCGCGACCAGTTTCTTCAACGGCCATTTTTGCTAATGGACCATGGGCATTTAACGCACTCATCGCCATCGCATGCACAATTGTATCAGCTTGTTCTTGGGTGAAGTCTTCCATTGCAACTAAAGCCTCGGTTGCCTTAGTTGCTAATTGATCAATTACTTGTGCGACAGTTGCTTCTTGGTTCGTTTTTTCTTTTAAAGCTGCTTTCGTCATTGATTTCTCCTTTTAAATTTTTCTGGTAATTCACAAAACTTTGTGAATTACATAAATATTTGTTCATTTATTCTTAATTAAATATTAACATAAAGCGTTTTCATTTGTCTATACTATTTAAAGATTGTGAAAAATATATTTTAATTCACAATCTTCAAACGCTTGCTAAATGTAATTTTTAATAAAAATAGTTCAATAATTAGGACGTAAAATAGTTAAAATCTTTAGTAACATAACTAAAATCAGACACCAAGCAGATAAACAAATTACACCACTCATGAAAGTAATATCCAATTGATGATTATTGTATTGAAAATGTCCGATTACAATTGAGGCACTTCTAAAATAAGTCGTTGGTAAATATTTTGCAATTTGCTGTAAGGGAACAACTATCTGCGTTAATCCCATAACACCTACACTTAACAATAAAGATAAAAATAACGATGCAATTTTATCTCTTAGTGATGTACAAAGTAAATAAACAAATAGCACAAGAAAAAGTATTGATAAGAAAGTTAAAACAACTACTGGTAAAATTGTCGCTCCGATTGACTGTAAATAGCTATTTCCTGTTAGTTCTTCATAAGAAACAATCGGATATCTAAGACTTCCACTATCAAATAGCAAAAAACTTATCAAAAAAGAATAGAGAATAGCAATTGCAAAAATAACACAAGAGACAATAAAAGCTGATATAAGAAACGTAATTGTCGGTTTACTTTTGGCGAAAACACTAAAAATATCCATTCTTTGAATATAACGCTTTTCAAATAATCCACAAATGACAAAAATAATCGTGATTGTTATAAAAAATGGAAAGTAAATATTCATCAAAGTAAATAAAAAATTTGTCGCTTTTAAATCGCTATAAAAATTTTGATATTGAATGTTTTTTTGTGAAATATCCTCTAAAATCAGTATCTGATTGGCATTATAAGTTGTAAATTCTTGCGTTGCCTCACCTTTATTTAACATTTCTTGAGAAGTTTTTTTCAAAATATCCGCATGATTTTCATTTGCATTTTTCCAATCTTCTTTTTTTAGATTGTTGATTGCCTCTTTACTTTTTTTAAATATATCTTCACTTTTGATGATTTCAATGCGAATTTCTTCATATTTTTTACTGTCTTTATCTAGCGAAAGTAATTCTTCTTTAAGATAAGAAATATTCGTTTGATGGGACTCTTTGATTAATTGTAACTGTGCAAGTTGACCACCGAATGTTTCTGCTCGCCAATTAAAGAATAAAACAAGTGAAATCAAGAAAACAAGCATTGCTATTGGTATATAGTTAAACTTATTTTTGATGATTTTTTTAAACAAAAAACTTCTTAAACTCATATTACGCCTCACTTTTTATGAAATCTGCACCCTTAATGAAAATTATTAATAGTAATATCGCCACACTTAAGACAAAAACACCGCTTGCAAATGAAGGATCAAATTGATTCGTCATGCTTTGAAATATTCCTGTAGCAATCGGAAAGCTTAAAAAATAGGTCGTTGGTAATAAATAGGCGATTTTTTGTAATTCTTCCCAAACTAAAGTGATAGATAAAATGCCAATTGTTAAAAAAAGCGACAGAAAAAGGGAGGATAATTTATCTCGAAGTAAAAAACATAAGAGATAAACCAGTAAATTTATAAATATAATTGAAAGAAACATTAATACCGCTACTGGAAGAAATGTGTTAAAAATCGGTTGAATAAATAACATTCTTGTCTTCAAATCAAAAGAAATAGTTGGGTAAAAGACACTTCCGCTGCCGAAAAAAAGTGAACTTAATAAAAAGACATAACCTAGTGTAAGAGTCAAAAAAGCAATAGATAGGCTGGTTGAAGAAAATAGAATTTTAAACAATGAGGTTTTCTTGCTTTTAGGATAGATGCTCATAATATTCAAATTTTGATAATAAAATGATGAAAATAAATTCGTTAAAACAAATATAAGCGCTAAAACAAAAGCAAAAGGCAGTGAACTACTTAACATACCAAATAAAAAATTGATTCCTTTAAGAGGTCTTTGCGTGGATTGATATTCTAAATTTA
>JAITWV010000200.1 GCA_031285105.1 Streptococcaceae bacterium
CCATTTTCAATTTTCAACTTTTCTGGACGAGTATAAAAAGAAGGTTTGCTTTTCTTCTTACTTTTAAACTTTGGAAATTCTCCTCTTCCTTCATAAAAATTCTGAAAGGCACGTTCAACATCTCTGGCAGGTTGTGTTTTCACTGTATTAGCAGGAACATCATTCAACCATTGATATTTCGGACGTTTCTTGAATTTCGTCATATATTTTGAAAATTGATAAGGCGTGATGGACTGACCAGTTAATCGATAAGCCGTTAATTTCAAACTTAAATATCGATTATAACTCCACCGATAAGCACCGACGTACTGCCATAATAACTTTTCTTGTTCATTTGTTGGATATAAACGTATTTTCTGTCCGCGTATCATTTTGTTTCACCACCTTTACAGTAACATACTACCATAAAGCGATTGAAACGAACGGACAACAATTTGCTGTTTTGGGAATTTTTTTGGCGGTTTCTACAAGACTCTCCTTTCTTTTTTCGTTAGTTTCTATAAACCACTACATTTTTCTACAAATTCGAGTGCTGTTAACTAACTCCTTTTTTCTTATCTTTATTATACTCACAATTGTCTCTTCTGTCGTTTATTACATAAAAACAACCTATTATTACTTTCAACTATTTTTTTCTTTTTTCCAACTTATACTATGAGCTGTTCGGCGAAAAATTTCTTTATTAAGAAAAGAGAAAATGACAAACTAGGACAAATTCGCTAAAAGATTGTAGAATGAAGGCGAGGTGAGGAAAATGAAAATTGCTATTTGTGATGATATGGTTGAAATTGCAAGTACAACCGAGCAATTGCTTTTGGATTATAATAAAAATCTTTTTGATATTGATATTTTTTATGATGGCGAACGTTTATTAGATATGGTTGAAGAAGAACAATATGACCTTTTTTTCCTTGATATTGAAATGCCTGGAATTAGTGGGGTGGAGCTTGCTGAAAGTTTAAGACAAAAAGGAGTACAATCACCCATTATCTTTTTAACCAGTTATAAACAATATATGGAAGATGTTTTTCGTTTGCATACATTTGATTACTTATTAAAACCGATTACGCAAGATAAAATGTTTGCCGTGCTTGATCGAGTGATGAGTTATTTAAATGTTAGCGAACATCGATTTGTTTTTAGTTTTAATAAAGTGACCCATACGCTTTTACTTTCAGATATTTTGTATTTTGAAAAAAGCAAACGCAATGTCATTATTCATACCGTTAATGGTACTTATGAAGTCGTGATGACAACGGATGAATTGTTAACGAAAGTTGATAGCAGATTTGTTCAGGTGCATAAATCATTTATTATTAATGCACAAAATGTAAAAGAATTACGAAATGATACGATAATTTTAAGCAGTGCACAAGGGAAAACTTATGATGTACCGATGAGTCGAAGATTTGCAAAAACAGCCAAAGAGAAAATTTTAATGGAATTGAGGGAGATTATGTGAATACGCTATTTCATTTTTTCGGTGTTTCGGATTATGAGCCTTATTATTGGTTTTTAGAGGCAATCTCTATTTTTTCAATCACTATTGCCAATGTCTATTTCATCGATTATTTCTTTAGACAAAAAGGCAATCAAAAAAGATATTTTCCATTATATAAAACAATATTGGGTATTATTTTGATTTTATCAGCCCTTGTTCATGCACTAATTATCCAACCATTGTCGTTAATTTATCAAATTGATTTTATCTTTGTGGTTTTGTTTATTCTCATCATCGGCATTAGACATCGGGTATCAAAAGAACAATTTCCTTTTTGGTCTTTAATTTTGGTATTCATTTTATTTATCTCTAGAGCAATTGGTGAAATTATCTCAACGACTTATGGCGGACAACTATTGCACATTTTTGTTCAGAGCAATAAACCTTCTTCCTACTTAGTAAGTGCTATCCTTTATTCTTTTAAACCAGTTGCCACAATATTGATTAGTTTTTTGACCATTAATGGTGTGAAAAAAATCGTCAAACCAAATTTTCAAACAACCAAAAAGCAAAGTTTACCTGTAACCATCGCCTTAACCACTGCAGGAATTACTTCGATTTTGTTGTTGATTTATTTCGTGCGCGATCTATCAATTAGTTTATTTTTTAAAATAAGCAGATTTCACATTTTAGCCATTGCAGCAATTATTATTTTAAATGTGAGTATTATGGTCATTTATAAAGGCATGGAAAAAAACTTTGAACAACTGAATCGACTTTCCATTGAGAAAAAAGAATTTGAAATGCAAACCAAACAATTGCAGTTACTCAAAGACTCACAAGATAAAATCAATTCTTTAAAACATGACTTAAAAAATGAGCACATTGTCTTACTGGGCATGTTAAAAGATGGGGAACATTTACAAGCCCAAGATTATTTGAAAAATTATTTGAAACAAATTGAAGACACCGATAAATTTTACACCAATAATGCGATTTTGAACTTCTTATTAAACGAAAAAAACAAAGAAGCAAAAGAAAAAAATGTTTTGCTTCATGCTGACGTTCTTTATCCAAATAAAACCAAGCTAGACAATGAAATTATGGCGGTTGTGATTGGTAATTTACTAGATAATGCCATTTCGGCCGTTTCTAGATATGAAGGAAAAAAAGACCTTTATTTAACCATCAAATCCTTCAATCAAAACATTAAAATTGAACTAGCAAACTCTTTTGACTTAACTGAATTGGAAAGTAGAAAACATCGCCAAAAAGATGGATTGGGTATTAAAAATATTAAGCGAATTGTCGAAAATAATGGTGGAATTTATAAGCAGTGGGTGGACGGGGAGGTTTATTATACGAGTATTTTGTTTTTAAATCTTTTTGGTGATGAAGATTTGTAGTATCGTTTATGCATCACTTTCTTATTTTTCATTTTATTTTAATTTTTATATAACCATTTTATATATTATATGTTAAAATTATTGTATAAATTATCATAAAAGGACGGAAATATATGAAAAAATCTATGGAAAGTGAGTTAAAATCAATTGTCTTAAAGTCAACCTTGCTAAAATTTGTCGCAAGTCCGGTTGTTTATTTCATCTTATTCTTATTTATAAGACCCATGTTTTTGGAAATTATCAACCGAGACACACCAACATTAAGTTTTTTTAGTACAAAACAACTTGTTTTTTATATCTTTTTGGTTGTTTTATTTACTCAATTATTAATTAAAAGCATCAAAAAGACCAAAATTGGTGGTGGTCTGGCAAATATTAACTATTACGCTAGTCAAACGCGTTATCCTGATGAAACGTATGCTCGTGTGAAAAAAACATGGGAAGAAGGGTTGCGAGTAGAGGGGATGATTTTTGATGATGCATATATCATTTATCAACCGAAAAAAGATTTATTGCTATTTAAAATTGAAGATATTCATTCTATTTATCGTCGGTATTATTTTTTAGAGTCCGATAATGAAAACAATTACCATAAACGTGCGTTTGATGTCCCTAAAGAAAAAACATTAATGGATGAACGCTACAAAAATGTCTCAAAAAGTTATGACAGCATTGATATTGAATGGTATCATGATAGTTTTTCGCAACTGGCTTTTGAGCGAAAATATATCAATATTAAAGTGCCGAAAAAATCTTATCTTGCTTTATGCGAGCACCTACGTGGATTAGAATTTAAAACAGATAAATACTTAGAAATCGTTACGAAAAGCACCATTCATCCACGCTACATATAATAGTTTGAATAAAAAATCCCTTCTACTCATTAAATTAAATAGAAGGGAGTTTTTATTAAGGATGAGAAACACCAACTGGCAATATATAGCGAGGCTCCACTCCGTCTGGTAATCTCAACAATTCACGAACACCATCATCATTAAAAGCACCAACTGCCACTGTTCCCAAATTAAGAGAAACAGCTTGCAGATAAACATTCTGGGCGGAATGACCAATTTCAAAATAAGTATAACGTTCTTTGCCACGCGCACCATAACGTTCAGTCATTCGAGCAAAAACAGCGGTATAAATCAACGCAATTGGTGCACTTCCAACGGAATTTTGATTTAAAGAAACGGCTTGAAGTTCACGGCGGAAATCGCCACTTTTGACTTGAACAATCTTGTTTTCAGTAGCTATGTAACGGTAAATTCCATCTTCAATTCCCTCTACATTGCCTATCACGATGAAAATTTCTAAAGGATATAAAGCCCCAGCAGATGGAGTTGTACGAAATCCTCTTTCATTCGTCACTCCATAAGCGGCCCAAAGTATTTGCGATAATTCATTTTGAGATAAAGCTTCATCTGTAAAATTGCGCTTGGAACGTCTATTGGTTAAGGCTTCTTCAACCGAAATTCGACCGATTTTTTGAGGTTGTGGCAATTCATAGTAAACAGTTGTAGTCATTTGTTCCAACATTTCCTCAGTTGATTTTGCTTGTGAACGAGTAAAAGTACAGCCAGACAATAAAAACAGCAAAACGATACTTGGGAGTAATAATTTCATTTACGTTTTCTCCTGTAATTTAATTACTCTTTAGTACAGCGTAATTGATTTGGAGTTTGTGAAATAAGTAGGACTTTAAGGCTTTCTTCATTTACGAGTTTTCGTATATGGGCTGCGGTCTGGTGTTCAG
>JAITWV010000208.1 GCA_031285105.1 Streptococcaceae bacterium
AGCAGTGCGGACACCCTAAGCGCAGAGCCAAGCCAGCCGAAAATTCGCAGTTTATAATTCACAAACTTCTCTTTTTACAATCTAAAATCAATTACGCTGTACTAAAGTAAGTATAATCAATAAAAAAACAGCACAAACTGCTAATAGAATTAAACACAAGGGAGAGATTTAAATGAATTTTCAAATTATTACCGATACAGCCAGTGATTTAAGTTTTGATTATTTAGAAGAAAACAATGTCACTTATTTAGGGATGACGGTTACCGTTGATGGCAAAGATTATTATACTGCACAAAAAAATGCGATTAACCCGGCTTGGTTTTTAGAGCAATTAAACAACAATGCTCAAGCAACGACTTCTCAAATCAATGTTGGACAGTTTCATGAATTTTTCTTGCCCTATGCTAAAGAAGGGGCACCTATTTTATATGTAGGTTTTTCATCAGGATTATCAGGGACTTTCCAATCCGCAATGCAAGCACGTCAAATGGTGTTAGAAGATTATCCCAATGCTGATATTCGTTTAATTGATACGCTTCAAGCTGCCAATGGTGAAGGTTTATTAGTAGCAAAAGCGATTGAATTAAGAGATGCTGGAAAATCAATTGATGAGGTAGAAGAAGCGATTCGTGGATTGATTTTTAATGTTCATGGCTATTTTACAGTGGATGATTTACACCATTTAGCTAAAGGTGGGCGAATTAGCAAAACAGCCGCAACCATTGGTGGATTAGCCAATATCAAACCGATTATGGATGTTGATAGCCAAGGGAAATTACGTCCTATCGGCAAAATTCGTGGGCGTAAAAAAGCCTTAAAAGAGCTTGTGAGCAAAACAATTGAAAATCTTACGACAGAACAAACGATTTTTATTAACTATTCAGGTGATATTGAAGATACTTTAAAGGTAAAAGAAATGTTGTTAGAAAATGCGTTGGTACGTGATGTGAATATTAATCCATTAGGTCCAACGATTACTACGCATACAGGTGGTGGGTGTGTGGCTGTTTTCTTTGTGGCAAGTGAAAGCAGGAAATAAACAAAACAAAAGGGTGGGAGAAATCTCGCTCTTTTTTGTCCAGGTTTACTCAAGTCTAAACGCTTGGTTCACCACTTTTTTACAATCATATTAAGAAAACCCAATTAGAATTGTAATTACTTGCCTTTCAATGTATGATAAGAAAGATTTGTATACAAAGGAGAAATTCGAGTGAAAGTTCAAGTATTAATGTCCGTTTATAATGGTGAAAAGTATTTAGCTGAACAAATTGACTCAGTTTTGGCTCAAAAAGATGTTCAATTGGATTTGCTTATTCGTGATGACGGCTCAAAAGACAATTCTGTTCAAATAATTGAAAATTTCATGGAGAATCATCCGAATATTCAATTAATCAAAGGCGAAAATATTGGTGTCATTGCTTCTTTTTATGAATTGAGTCTAAAAGCAGGAAAAGACTATGATTATTATTCTTACTGTGATCAAGATGATGTTTGGTTGGAAGATAAAGTGGCTCATGCGATTTCTTTTTTAAACAATCCAAGTATTCCTCAATTGTATTGCTCAAGAACACAGTTGGTCGATGCGCATTTAAACTTTTTACAATTGTCCCATTCAGGGATTCCGTCTAAACAAAGTGCGATGATTCAAAATATTGTCATTGGCTGTACAGCGGTGATGAACAAAGAGTTACATAAATTAGTCATTCAAAAAGTTCCTGATTATACCCAAATTAGAATGCATGACTCATGGTTTTATAAATTAGGTGTATTTTTTGGTGAAGTGTTCTTTGATGACCAGTCGCGTATTTATTATCGCCAACATGGAAATAACGCTGTTGGATTAGCAAATAGCTTTGGTGGTCGAATTATGCGTTCCATTAATGATGGTCGTGAAGGGTTATATTTTCGAGAAATGTCGGAGTTTTTGAAGCTTTATGGTGATGATTTGACGCCCAAAGATAAATACGAAAATGAACGATACATCGAAGCCAAAAAACATTTGAGCAAACGAATTGCCTATATTTTCAATCCTTATGTCAAAAAACAAACATTTTTAAAGAATACCTGGTTTAAGATACAATTTTTATTTAATTGGATTTAAAAGTGTTAATATATAACTAAAATTACTTAAGAAAAAGGAGCTTTTCTAAAATGAAAGGAATTATTTTAGCAGGCGGATCAGGCACACGTCTTTATCCTGTCACAAGAGCAGCAAGTAAACAATTAATGCCGGTTTATGACAAACCAATGATTTATTACCCACTTTCAACTTTAATGTTAGCAGGTACCAAGGAAATTTTAATCATCTCAACGCCTCAAGACTTACCACGCTTTGAAGAATTATTAGGTGATGGCTCAGAATTAGGTATTTCTTTAAGCTACAAAGTACAACCTTCTCCAGATGGACTTGCGCAAGCGTTTATCATCGGTGAAGAATTTATTGGTGATGATTCAGTTGCTTTAATATTAGGTGACAACATTTACTACGGACCAGGTATGTCAAGAATGTTGCAACGTGCAGCAAGCAAAGAACAAGGTGCAACAGTCTTTGGTTATCAAGTAAAAGACCCAGAGCGTTTTGGTGTCGTTGAATTTGATGAAAACATGCGTGCCATTTCAATTGAAGAAAAACCAGAACAACCAAAATCTGATTATGCCGTAACAGGTTTGTATTTTTATGACAATGAAGTCGTTGAAATCGCAAAAAACATTGCCCCATCCCCTCGTGGCGAATTAGAAATTACGGATGTGAACAAAGTCTACTTAGAACGCGAATTATTAGACGTTGAAATTATGGGACGTGGATTTGCTTGGTTAGATACCGGTACACACGAGTCATTATTAGAAGCGGCACAGTTCATTGAAACCGTTCAACGTATGCAAAATGTGCAAGTAGCTAACCTAGAAGAAATTGCTTGGCGTATGGGTTATATCTCAAGTGAACAAGTAGTTGAATTGGCACAAGAATTAAAGAAAAATGAATATGGTCAATATTTATTGAGAATTGTAGGAAGTGGTGAAACAAGCGTTTAGACTTAACTAATTTTCTCAAAACTGAGGTTCTGCGCTTGCGCAGGTTCTCATTTTTGAAAAATTTGCTTAAGTCTGCTTGATTGAACCCGGACAAAGGAGCAAAATAGTATGGAAGAAAAGTTTTTTGGCAAAGAATTAGCCGCTCGTCCAATCGAAGCAATTCCTGGCATGATTGAATTTGATATCCCTGTTCATGGCGATAACCGTGGCTGGTTTAAAGAAAATTTTCAAAAAGAAAAAATGATGCCATTAGGTTTCCCACAAGAGTTTTTCAAAGAAGGAAAGCTCCAAAATAATGTTTCATTTTCACGCAAAAACGTTTTACGCGGCTTACACGCAGAACCTTGGGATAAATACATCTCAGTAGCTGATGGCGGCAAAGTCTTAGGCTCATGGGTGGACTTACGTGAAGGCGAAACTTTTGGTAACGTTTATCAAACAATCATTGATGCAAGCAAGGGAATTTTTGTCCCACGCGGAGTTGCCAATGGTTTTCAAGTATTGAGTGACACTGTTTCTTATTCATACTTGGTTAACGATTATTGGGCATTAGAATTAAAACCTAAATATGCATTTGTAAACTATGCAGACCCAAGTTTAGGAATCAAATGGGAAGATGTTGAAAATGCAGAAGTTTCTGAGGCAGATGAAAATCACCCAATGTTGAAAGATGTTACACCACTAACTAAAGAATTATTATATTTTTAGGTGGTGAAACGAGCGTTTATCCTTGACTAAATTTCTCCAATCTGATGGTTCTTCGCTTGCGGAGGTTCTCAGATTTGAAAATTTTGCTCAAGGATGCTCGATTGAACCCCGATTACAGGAGATTTATAAAATGAAAAAAATTATCGTAACAGGTGGAGCTGGATTTATCGGTTCTAACTTTGTCCATTATGTTTACAACAACCACCCAGGAGTACACATTACCGTTTTGGATAAATTAACTTACGCTGGAAATAAAGCGAACATTGAAGCCATTTTAGGCGACCGTGTTGAGCTTGTAGTTGGTGATATTGCGGACGCTGAGTTAGTTAATAAATTAGCAGCAGATACAGATGCAATTGTGCACTACGCTGCGGAGTCGCACAACGACAACTCATTAAATGATCCAAGTCCATTCGTTCACACAAATATCATGGGGACTTTTGTCTTACTTGAAGCTGCTCGTAAATACAATGTACGCTTCCACCATGTATCAACAGATGAAGTGTATGGCGATTTACCATTACGTGAAGACTTGCCAGGACATGGTGAAGGCGAAGGTGAGAAATTTACAGCTGAAACACCTTACAACCCATCAAGTCCATACTCATCAACAAAAGCAGGTTCTGACTTACTTGTTCGTGCATGGGTTCGTTCATTTGGATTACAAGCAACAATTTCAAACTGTTCAAATAACTACGGACCATATCAACACATTGAAAAATTCATTCCACGTCAAATTACCAACGTATTGTCAGGCATTCGTCCTAAATTATATGGCGCTGGTAAAAACGTCCGTGACTGGATTCACACAAATGACCATTCTTCAGCTGTATGGACGATCCTTGAAAAAGGTGTAATTGGTGAAACTTACCTAATCGGTGCAGATGGTGAAGAAGACAATAAAACAGTTGTTGAAATGATTTTAGAAGCAATGGGTCAATCAAAAGATGCTTATGACCATGTAAACGATCGTGCAGGACATGATTTACGTTATGCCATTGATTCTCGTAAATTAAGAGAAGAATTAGGTTGGACTCCTGAGTTTACTGATTTTAAAGCTGGTTTAGCTGAAACAATCAAATGGTATACTGAAAATGAAAATTGGTGGAAAGCTGAAAAAGAGGATGTAGAAGCTTTTTACGCGAAACAAGGTCAATAAAAATATTAAAAATAGGATTCGAGCAGAGTTTGCTCCAATCCTATTTTTTTATATAAGTTTGAGTATAAAATGCGCCATAGAATTTTCGTTTGAAAAAAGTTAAAATATTAAATAAATAGGTCTAGGGGGGAGACAAATGGCAGTAAACAATCTTGTAAAAAATGTGAAAGAATTACTATTAAAAGAAAATATACCTTTCTTTAGATTTTATAATCTGAGGGGAGAAAAGATTATAGAAGTGATTAAATGTCCATTTTTAAAAATCATTAGCAAAGCAGAAAAATGGGAAAGTTGCCTTGAATACTCATCGAAAACGATCTCATTGAAAAATGATTCTTGTAAAATAGACCATTTTTTAGATTATAATGGCTTAATTTATTTTCAAAAGAGGGTGTACAAGCAAGACGAAAAAATTTTTACAATAATAATGGGCGGTTTTTCCTTGAAAGAAGATATTGGCGATTTAGAAGAAAAAGAAGAGATAACTACACAAATAAGGATGAAACCATTTATTGAAATAGTAAGTCATGTCGAATCTATTGATAAAAAAATAAACAAACTTGTTAATCAATTACCCGAAATACTACAAGAAATCATCATTTTACTAAAAAAAGATTTCAAAAAAAATTACACACTAGATGACATTGCAAAAAGCTTTTTTATCCACAAATCCACAATCAACCGTTTATTTAAAAAACATACGCAAAAAACTTACGGTCAATATTATCGGGAACTGAAATTAATTTTTGCTATGAAGTGTTTAGAAGAATTAAACATGACGGTTGAAGAAGTTTCAATGATGGTCGGTTATACTAGTACAAGTTCATTAAATCGAGCACTAAGGAACTTTAAATAGAACAAAACAACCATCTGAAACGAACATTCGGATGGTTGTTTTGTATTTTTTTCACTCAGTCAACTTTTCATTTCTTCGGTCTCAATGCGACATGTGTAGGCAACGATTAAAAAAATTAAAAATACTGTTAACAACCAAGAATAAGGAATAAAGAAAAATAGTTTCAATGGAACTCCACCTTGTTCTGAGATTAAAAGTGTTTGAACCATTATAATAAGGTGGTAAAGTATGAGTATTTTTATAGATCTTTTAATAAACTTCACTGTGTTTATCATCTATGATCACGCTTACTCATGAACTTATGCCCTACCTCAACTCTATTAACAATTTGTGTATGAGAAAGCCTACCTGTAGCATTTGAATAATAATAGATCTTTAATCTTTTTGTGTCAATCCGGCTTGCCGTCACATCAATCGATACTCTCCACCCTCTTGCTTCTGGCTGTGCCGAATAACTTGTTCCAGCTGTAAAAGTGATATTTGCTGAAACAGTAGCACCCAAATCATTAGGAACACTAATACCAAAAGCATAACTTTCTCTAATAGCCACTTCGATTTTTGGACGAATGGAACTTGGATGGTTGTACCACACTGGTGATGTTTTTAAAGTACGCAGACGCTTATTGAATTGTGTTTTTGTTCCAAGTGTATCTATTCTACGTACATGATATCCTGTTGCATTTCTTCCTTTAGGATAAAGTGGTTGTTGTCCTTCCTCAATTACCTCAACTATTTCAGGTAGTGATTGAATTGAATCTGATGAAATGGATTTTTGAACTTGCTCAACTGAATCCTCAATAGAGCTGTTTTTAACCTCGCTTGCATATGTGATGTGATTTGCTGCTAAAGTCAACATTAAGACAGTGAGGGAAGAAAATAGGAATAGCGAAAATTTAAGAAGCTGTTTTTTTAACATATGATACTCCTTTTAGTAAAATGAACAAAGATTTCGTATCTTTATTATCTGCTAATTCAAATAAGAAATAAAGTACCAAAAGATGCAAATACGTGCACAGATGAGCAACATATTCTCTTGTTTTTTACATATGAATCGTATTTTTGATACTCTATTCTTTAAACAAGAAAGATAGTATTTTTTGACAAACCATGTTATCATAAAATGTGAATTTATCCTCGAAAGGAAACGAAAAGATGATTTTATTAACAGGCGCAAATGGTCAATTAGGTAATGAATTACAAAACTTATTCAAAGAAAAAAATATCGAATACACACCAACAGATGTAGCGGAAATGGATATTACCAACCCTGAAAGCGTAAAAGCAATGTTTGATAAAGTAAAACCAGATATTGTTTTTCATATTGCAGCTTATACAGCAGTTGACAAACAAGAAGATGAAGGCAAAGAGATTGGTTATAAAATCAACGTTGATGGAACGAAAAATATCGCAGAAGCTGCTGAGGCAATTGGGGCGACTTTGGTTTATATTTCAACGGACTATGTATTTGACGGCACATTAACTGATGGTGAATACATGGAAGATGATGCGATGAACCCATTAAGCGAATACGGACGTACTAAAGGCTTAGGTGAAGAGTTAGTTCGTGAGATTTCAAGTAAATACTTCATCATTCGCACAAGCTGGGTTTATGGAAATTATGGACATAACTTTGTGTTTACAATGCAACGTTTAGCTCAAACTAACCCTCGCTTAACAGTGGTAAATGACCAATACGGTCGACCAACTTGGACACGTACTTTGGCTGAATTTATGGTTTATGTGATTGAAAACAAGGTGGAATTTGGTACTTACCATTTATCAAACGACAATGCAGGTACTTGGTTTGATTTTGCTACAGAGATTTTAAAAGATACAGATGTGGAAGTGGCACCGGTAACGAGTGAAGAATTCCCACAAAAAGCCAAGCGCCCACAACATTCAGTGATGAATTTGGATAAAGCAAAAGCAACTGGATTTGTGATTCCAACTTGGCAAGAAGCTTTGGCGATGATGCTTGAAAATGAGGCAAAGAAAAATAATTAAATTGTTCAAAGACGATGGGAATGAAAAATCCATCGTCTTTTTTGTTGAGTGTACTCACCATACTTCATTGAGTGTACTCAACTATCTCGACTGAGTGCACTCAAACAATAAAATAAGACAAATGAAATTTATCGAAAAAAGAGAATTGTTCATTGTTTTACTGATTTGAAAGATAACATAGATAATCTTTGTTTCGATAATCTTAATATTATATAATTTAAATGCAATTAAAAACTAACTTATCAAGGAGGAGAAAATGAAATCAAGAA
>JAITWV010000212.1 GCA_031285105.1 Streptococcaceae bacterium
GTAGTGGTCATTTCTTGAAGATGATTCATAATGGGATTGAATACGGTATGATGCAAGCAATTGGAGAAGGTTTCCAAATTGTTGAGCAAAGTGATTATAATTTTGATTTAGAAAAAGTAGCACGTGTTTGGAATAATGGTTCTGTTGTGCGTTCATGGTTGATGGAAATTGCCCAAGAACAATTTAGTAAAAGTCCACACTTAGAAGAATATCGCGGAGTTGTGGCAGCAAGTGGTGAAGCAAAATGGACAGTTGAAACCGCATTGGAGATGAATATTCCAGTTCCAACAATTGCGACAAGTTTATTTGTTAGGAACTATTCTCAAGAAGAAGATTCATTTTCTGCTAAAGTTGTTTCAGCATTACGAAATGGATTTGGTGGTCATGACATAGTAAAACAAGGATAAAAATTAATTTAATAAAGAAGATGAGGGTTTTTAATAGAAATTCTTGCAATTCACAAAAAAATTTAGTATAGTTTCATTCGGGCACCTCAAGAATTTTGAGGCAAATGTACAGTTAACAACAAAAGCACCCTAGATGCTCTAGGGTGCTTTTGTTGTTTATATCTTTGGTAATTTTTTCAAATTTTCCTTAGAATAGAATTATATCCCCAAAAAATAAAATTAATGGAGGAACATTATGACCAAGTATATTTTCGTAACAGGTGGCGTCGTTTCATCAATCGGGAAAGGGATTGTTGCTGCTAGTTTAGGACGTTTATTAAAAAATCGTGGACTGAAAGTAACGATTCAAAAATTTGATCCATACATTAACGTTGACCCAGGGACAATGAGTCCATATCAGCATGGTGAAGTTTTTGTAACTGATGACGGAGCAGAAACAGACTTAGACCTTGGGCATTATGAGCGTTTCATTGATATTAATTTAAACAAGTACTCAAATGTAACTACTGGGAAAATTTATCAAGAAGTTTTACGTAAAGAGCGCAAGGGTGATTATTTAGGAGCGACTGTTCAGGTTATTCCGCACATCACAAACGCTTTAAAAGAAAAAATCATGCGTGCAGCAGCAACTACTGACTCAGATGTCATTATTACAGAAGTTGGTGGAACTGTTGGCGATATTGAATCACTTCCGTTTATCGAAGCATTACGTCAAATGAAAAGTGAAGTCGGTTCAGATAATGTGATGTATATTCATACAACATTAATTCCTTATCTAAAAGCCGCTGGTGAGATGAAAACGAAGCCAACTCAACACTCGGTTAAAGAATTACGTGGTTTGGGAATTCAACCCAATATGTTAGTTGTTCGTACGGAAAAACCAATTTCTAAAGGTACAAAAGACAAATTAGCACTATTTTGTGACGTTGCACCAGAAGCAGTTATTGAATCACTAGATGTTGAGCATTTATATCAAATTCCATTGAACTTACAAGCACAACAAATGGATGATATTGTTTGTGATCATTTAAATCTAAATGTTCCTCAAGCTGATATGACTGATTGGCGTATGATGGTTGATCGTGTGATGAATTTGAAGAAGAAAACAAAAATTGCTCTTGTTGGTAAGTATGTTGAACTTCATGATGCATACCTTTCAGTTGCTGAAGCGTTAAAACATGGTGGTTATGCATATGACTCGGAAATTGAGATTAACTGGATTCAATCAAATGATGTAAATGCTGAAAATGTTGCTGAATTACTAGGCGATGCAGATGGCATTATTGTTCCAGGTGGATTTGGTTATCGTGGGACTGAAGGGAAAATTGAAGCGATTCGCTATGCACGTGAAAATAATGTGCCATTTTTAGGTATTTGTTTAGGGATGCAATTGACTTGCGTGGAATTTGGACGTCACGTTGCAGGTTTAGAAATGGCCAACTCAACAGAATTAGATCCAAAAACAAAATACCCAATCATTGATTTAATGCGTGATCAAATCGATGTAGAAAATCTAGGTGGTACATTGCGTTTAGGTCTGTATCCAGCGAAATTGAAAAAAGGTTCGCTGACAGCTAGCATTTATGACGACGCCCAAGTTATCCAAAGACGTCATCGCCACCGTTATGAATTTAACAATCAATACCGTGAACAATTTGAAAAATTAGGTTTAGTTTTCTCAGGTGTTTCTCCAGACAATCGTTTAGTAGAAATTGTTGAATTGCCAAATCATAAATTCTTCGTTGCTTGTCAATATCACCCTGAATTATCAAGTCGTCCAAATAGAGCAGAAGCTTTGTATAAAAACTTTGTTGGTGCTTCAGTGAAAAACATGGAAGAAAAACAAAACTAAATAGCTAATGATTATTAAAGAGGCTGAGGCAGAACTATTTAAAAATTTAGTTTCCAGCCTCTTTTTGTTTTATATGAAAGTCTTTACTTGTGTTCATTTTCCAAAATATAAAAAAAATATTTCAAATAACGAAATAAAAAAGCACTTATTCGCATATTTTTGCTAGACCCTTTATTATGTTTATAAAGATAATAGGAAGGTGAAATTTACTCTATGCTGTCCTATTGAACCTGAACTGATTAAGGGGGGAATATCATGGTAGTCTCTATCGAAAAAATTCAAAAAATGTTAGAAGAAACGGGATTTCCAATGGGATTTGGCATGCATCGCGAAATTGCTTTTTTGCCGATTTTACTTGAACCAACAGAGATAATTAAAAGTGCGGCTATCTGTTTAGAACCTGCACGAAATGAAACCAATTTTATCATCTTAACGGATCGAAAAATGCTTTATATCGATATTTCTAGAACAATTGGCAATGTGTATGATGAATATTCTCTGGAGGACTTACTAACTATCACATTCAAAAATGGTTTATTGTTAGGAACGATTGAATTTAATCATGCTGGAAAAGTTCGTCGGATTAAAAAAGTAGACAAAAAAACTGGTGAAATTTTTGTTGAGCGAGCTAATATTGCTAAAAGTGATTACACTCACAGTATTTTGACTAATCCGTTTATGAAATATGTTGGATAAAAATAAGGATGCCTCATGAAAATGATTGGCATCCTTATTTTTTATACAGGTACACGCAATAATTCTTGAATGACTTTTTGTGCTTCTTTTAGGTTATTTACATGTTCAAATAATTCTGGATAGGTGGATGTAGGTGATTCTTCAGCTTCCACTTGGATGACACGTAAATTCGCAGAAATCGCCGAACGAATCCCACTATCTGAATCTTCAACAACAACGACTTCACTTGGCTTAACACCTGCTTTTTCTAATGCTAAAAAATAAGGAGCAGGATGTGGTTTATTTTCGCTAGTTTCATCACCAAAAACGGTGAAATCAAATTCTTTGACCATATCAAAATGATTTAGAATATCCATCGCCCAATTAGTCCATGTTGAAGTTACTAAACCAACTTTTATATTATTTTCTTTGCAAAATTGAATTATTTCTCTTGTATGACTATGTAACTGCACACCGCCAGTTTCTAATGCGTGTTTGAAATAATCTAGGCGGGCTGTTCGTAATTTCATGGAAAGCTCTGGATTGCCTGTATGTGCATCAATTCTACTTAAAACAGTTAACTTATCTTGCCCGGAGTAACTTTGCATTTCTTCATCAGTGATTGGTACATTGTATTTGTCAGCAGCATGTCGATAACCTTGAGCGTAAATAGTTTCGCTATCTAAAATCGTTCCGTCCATATCAAGCATAAGACATTTAATCGTTTCATTCATAAAGACCTCTTTTTATTTAAGTTTTTAGTTTAAAGATAATCAACTTCCATTCTAACGAAAAAAAATTTACGTGTAAAGAAAAATTGAAAGCGAAAACATAAATTCCTTTTATATCAACTGTTTGATAGATACTCATAATAAAATTGTTTAACTTTCATTGTAAACGTTTCAAAATTAATTAATTCACAAATAAAATTAATGTTGACAACATATTAACATTTAGTATATACTCATTCCTGTAAACGATTCCAACATTCATGTAAACAAGTAAAGGTTGATTTAATCATATATTTTGTTTATTTACATAAATGAGAGAATCGTTGCAATAATATAATATATCATTACTGAAAACGTTTTACTTGGCTTGTCACCTTGTAAAGACGTGTAAAAGCGCCAAATTCACAAATGCTTTTACAAAGAAAGGAGAACAAAAATGGACATTAGTTTATTTCAAGCCCTTGCGATTGCTACCTGGGTATGGTTGGTTCAATCACGTGTATTCTTCGGTGGGGCAACAGTTACACTTCGCTTTTCACCATTAATGACTGGTCTTGTCTGCGGTATTATCATGGGTGATGTTACTCAAGCGATGATTATCACAGCGGGATTACAAGTTATCTACATGGGAACATTCGCACCAGGTGGATCAATGCCATCAGAGCCATCAATTGCAACAGCTATTGCAGTGCCTGCAGCATTAGGAGCTGGTTTAGATCCGGCGGCAGCCTTTGCGATTGCACTACCAATTGGTATTTTAGGTTCATACTTACAACAAATTCGTTTCGTATTAAACACGTTTGTCGTACATAGAACAGACGCAGCAGCAGCAAACCTAAACTTTAAGAAATTATTCATTCATTCAAACGTTACTCCTGTAGTTATTGCTTGGATCTTACACGTTCCAGTTATCTTTGCAGCATTATTCTACGGAGTACCAGTAATTGCTAATGCGGTAGCTGCTTTAGAAGGCGGACCTGCTATTCACGTATTAGAAGTTATCTCACGTGGTTTACCAGCGATTGGTATTGCAGTAACAATTTACGTTATCGGTAAAAAACAATATGTTCTATTCTTCTTATTATCATACTTCTTGAGCGTTATTATGAGAGATATGGGCGTTACTATGGTTACTTGGGCGATTCTTGGAGCGATTATTGCTGCAGTGTTCGTTATGAGTAAAGGTTCAAATCAGCAAGTCTCAGTTGCGACAAATGCAAATATTGAGCTTGAAGATGGCGATGACGAAGATTTCTAAGAAGTAGGAGGATAAAGGAAAAATGGAACAAGTTAGAGTTCAAAATGAAGTAAATACACGTCCAAGTGAAATTACGAAAAAAGATGTTTATACAGCATGGATTCGTTGGTGGTTTTGTAACACGATTCCTCAGTCAGTTGAGCGTTTCTTAGCTCCTGCATTGACGTGGGCATTGGTACCAATTTTACGTAAATTATATAAAGACGATGAGCAATTAAAAGCAGCTTTAAAACGTCAATTATTATTCTTTAATACACAGTTATCATTTGGTGGAATTATCATCGGATTGATGGCTTCAATGGAAAAAGAGCGCGCTAGACAAGAGTTTGAAGGCGAAGAAATCACAATGACGGATGACTTAATCTACAACTCAAAAGCAGGTTTGATGGGTGCGTTAGCTGGTGTTGGTGATGCGATTGATTCAGGGACTATCCAGTTCATCTTAATCTCAATCTTCTTACCATTCACTATGGAAGGTAATCCAATTGGTGCATTAGGGCCATTCTTAGCATTTGCTGGTTACCAGTTTGCAGTTGGTTTTTGGTTTACTAAATTAGGTTTTGAAATGGGTGACAAAGCGGCATCTGTTGTATCAGGACCAATGATGACTTCAGCAATTGAAATGTTATCAATCTTAGGTTTATTCATGATGGGTATCTTAGGTGGAAACTTCGTACGTGTATCTTCTACTTTAGAAATCAACATGGGTAACGACAACGTATTTAACTTACAACAAACATTAGATAGAGTATTACCAGGATTCTTGCCATTAGCATTAATTATGGGATTATACTTCTACTTCAACAAAAAAGGTATGAAGATCACAACAGCTATGGGATTTTTAGCAGTAGCTTTAGGTATCTTAGCCTTCATCGGTATTTTATAAGAACAACATAACAATATTGGGGTAACCTCAAACTTACCCCAATATTTTTTTAAAATGGAATCGGGGTTCAGTGGGCAACCTTGAGTGAAATTTTCAAAGCTAGGAACCTTCGTAAACGAAGAACCCTACCTTTGAGAAATTTACTCAAGGTTAACCGCCCACTTCACCACCTAAAAGAGGAGAACAAAAATGGGTATTATCAATTTAGCACGCGTAGATTCAAGATTATTACATGGACAAGTAGCAACAAACTTAGTAAAACGTCCTGGTGTTGACTCAGTATTTATCGTTGATGACACTGTAGCAGCAAGCGACATGATGAAAGGTGTATTTAAAGCTTCTGGTAAAAGAGCGGGTATTAAAACGATCATCTTTTCAACAGATAAAGCAAAAGAGCATTGGACAAACAATCAATTTAAAGACTATAACTGTATCTTAATTACAGGTTCAATTGATGTGATGCACGAATTAATCACTCATGGTGTACCAGCCAAAGAGTTAAACCTAGGTGGGATTCCACAAAATGTTGAAAAATCTGCTACTTTAGTAAGTAAATCAGTTCATTTGACAAAAGAAGAAGTTAATCTGTTAGTTGAGTTGAAAGAATCGCACGGTGTAGAAAATATTTATGCTCAAACTGTTCCTTCATCATCAAAAACTAGCTTTGAAGATTGTATTAAAAAAGTGAAATAAGGCAAATACGCGCCTTATTTACTTTTATACGAGAAGTGATAACGTTTTCAATTCTCGTGAAAAACAATAGAAAAACAATTGAAAGAGGATGAAAATATAATGATTGGTGTAGTAATTGCCACACATGGCGACTTAGCAAAAGGATTTCACCATGCAACAAAAATGTTCTTTGGTGAAACAACAAATATAGAAACAATCGGTTTGCAATTAGAAGATTCAGCAGATGATTTTCAAGCGAACTTAGAAGAATTAATTAAAAAGGTAGACTCAGGTGAAGGTGTTGTCGTTTTAACTGACTTAAACGGTGGGACTCCTTTTAATAGAAGCTTAATGTCGATGTCAAATTTATCAAACAAAATGGAAGTTTTATCAGGCGTGAACTTACCAATGATTATGGATACAATTAACCATCAAATGTTAGGTACAAGCTTAGAAGAAACAGTTGAGTCAATTGTACAAGTAGCAACCGAAGGGATTGCAGTCGCATCATTAATGTTCGTAACAGCAGATGATGAGGATGATGATTTTTAATAGTTATAGCACGAAAGGATAATATTATGGCAAAAGTATTAATCACGCCACGTTCGTTTGCAAAACATGACAAATCACCTTACGAACGTTTAAAAAAAGCTGGTATTGAAGTAATTGACAATCCAGTTGGTGACATTTTAACAAAAGAACAAATGATGAACCACTTAAAAGAGGTGGATGCGGTAATTTTAGGAGTTGACCCAATGGATGGAGAAGTAATTGGTTCAGCTTCTGATTTATCAGTCATTTCAAAATATGGTGTTGGGTTAGATAATATTGACTTAAACACTGCAAAAGACAAGGACATCGAAGTAACAGTTACTCAAAATGCGAACTCTTCAGCAGTAGCCGATTACGCATTTGGCTTGATGTTATCAGTAGCTAGACGCGTAACCGAAATACATAATGGCTGTGTCGATGGCGACTGGTCAAAAAAAGTAGCAGTAGATGTTTATGGCAAAAAATTAGGCGTTTTAGGACTTGGCGCAATTGGTCAAGGAGTTGTTGAACGAGCGGCAGGCTTTGCAATGGATGTTTATGGTTATGACATTGCTTATAATGATGCGTTCATGTATAAGTACGAAGTCAAAAAATCAAGCATCGAAGAAATCATCAAAGAATGTGATTTTATCAGTATTCACATGCCTTTAGTACCACAAACCAAGCACTTATTTAATAAAGAAACATTCAAAATGGCTAAAGACAATCTGATTTTAATCAACACAGCTCGCGGTGGCATTGTATGTGAAGATGATTTATATGAAGCTTTAACAACAGGACAAATTTATGGTGCGGGTGTTGATGTTTTTGAACACGAACCAGCACATGAATCAAAATTATTACAATTAGATAATGTCATTGTCGGCTCACACTGTGCGGCATCGACTATTGGTGCAGTAGATACCATGAGTCATATGGCAGTAGATAATGTTTTAGCAGTACTAAGAAACCGAGGAAAAATCTAATGAGAACTCAATCGATTAAATGCGTGATTTTCGACTTAGATGGTACGTTAGTAGATACGGAAAATATCTTTATCGAAGGATACCGCCGGGCATTTGAAAGACGCAAGTTAACGATTGAACTCTCAGAAATTCAAAGCTGGGTCGGAAAAAGTGCAGAGTCAACACTTGAAAAAATTGATCAATATACCAATCATCGCTATCTTTCAGAGATTATTCGAATGGAGCGTATTCAATATTTCAGAGAATGTTTTGAACAACGAACATTAAGCCTAAGACCTTATGCGAAAGATATTTTAGATTTTTGTAAAACCAATGGCTTAAAAATTGGACTAGCAACCTCAACACCAGAAAATTTTGGAATTGAAATTTTAAACTATTTTGGCATATTTGACGCCTTTGATTTCATCGTTTTTGGTGATCATGTCAACGAATTAAAACCAGCACCAGATGTTTATAATCGGGCTGTTTCTCGCTCAGGTATTGCTAGGGGATCGTGTTTAGCAGTAGAAGATTCTGAAAGTGGCGTCGACTCAGCGCTTGCTGCCAAATTAAAAGTTGTCCAAGTCGTTGATATGTCACGTGATTTTATGAATATTCACAAAAACGCGATGAAACATTTAACCAGTTTAGATCAATTAAAGCTTGTTTTGATGGAAATTGATTCCAACATCAAAATTTTCGCTTAAACATATAGAAATGAAAAGAGAAGATAACATGGGAAATGAAACAACATTAGAAGATTTATTTTTACGCTTTGGTGTATTTATGCATCGCCGCTTTTATGACCGAGAAAAACGTCGCTTCTTAATTGCTTTATCACAAGAATTTGAAGATATGGGTTTTACGACAGAGATTAAAATGAAAAAAGTAGGGGCATTTAAAGTGCGTAATTTGTATGTGGGTAATATCACTCGTGCAAATAAGATTTTTACTACATATTATGATACACCAACTGCTGGAAACTCTTCTTACAATGTCTTAGATAAAGCACCTAAAAAAGGCGTGATGCTTTCGAGCGCGATACCACTAGCTGCGATTATGATTTTTGGTGTGTTTTATATCCAGTATTTTGCTATGCCCGCTTGGTCGCAAAATTGGGTTTCATTACCAAGTATTCTCTCAATTCTTGTTTCACTAATTTTATTTGGCTTATTACTGCATTTACGTCGTGGATTTGGTCAACGTAACAATGCCATTCGCAATACATCAAGTATTTTGGCGATAATTGAAGCAGCACGTAATATGGATGAACAACAACGCAGTAAATACGCTTTTGCTTTTACCGATTATGGAACAGTGAATCATTTTGGTGAAAAATTGGTTCCTTATCATGCCAATGATGTGGAACAAGAAAAAACCTACATCATGTTAGATAGCATTGGTTCACTTGATGAATTGCAACTATTAACTTCTGCCAATATGGTCGATAAAACCAAACGCATGATGCAAAAATTAGAAATGAATATGCCGTCTATAATTAATTTAGATGCACCAAATGCTGTACAAAAGAAACTATATAAAAACAATGTGGTGATTACTGCAGGCAACAAAACAGCAGAAAACCAAATTGTCATGAATACAAAATTAAACAAAGAGTATTCAGACAAAATGATGGAAAACATTCGTCAACGTGCAAAAATTGTTTTGGCGATGATGAATTAACCCGAAAGGAAAACATATGAAAATCGCAATTATTAATTCGAGTAGTTTTGGTCAAAATTTCCCAGAGCATATCGAACAATTAGAGCAATATGGAACAGTTGAACGCTTTACTGTCCCAACACATACACCAGCCAAAGAATTAGCAGAACTTTTAGCAGATCATGAAATTATTATCTCATCAGTAACACCATTTTTTACACGCGAGTTCTTTGAATTAAAACAAAACTTAAAATTAATCAGCCGTCATGGTATCGGTTATAACAATATCGATATGCAAGCAGCTACAGAATATGGCGTTCCTGTAACAATCGTTTCACCAGAAGTAGAAAACGATGCTGTTGCTGAAAATGCCGCTGCGATTTTGTTAGCAAACATGCGTAAAGTCTTACCTGCTGAACAAGCAACAAAAACATCAAACTGGGCAAAACGTAACACCTTCTTAGGTCGCCAAGTACGCGAAAAAACAGTTGGCGTTATCGGCTTTGGCAACATCGGCTCACGTGTTGGTGAAATTATGTATGGTGGCTTCAAAACTCGTTTACTAGTTTTCGATCCATATGCAACACCAGAACGTTTAGCTTTACCAGGTGTTGAACAAGTTGAATTAGACTACTTATTAGAAAACTCAGACATCATTTCATTAAACGCAAAAATCACAGGTGAGTCTAAATACATGATTTCAGACCGTGAATTTAACTTAATGAAAGATGGCGTATATATCGTCAATACCGCTCGTGGCGAGTTATTTGACGAAGATGCATTATGTCGCGCATTAGATTCAGGCAAATTAGCCGGCGTTTCAATGGACGTTGTAGAAAACGAACCAATTGATGGCACACACCGTTTATTAACATATGACAACGTAATCATCACACCACACACATCAGCTTACACAGCAGAATGTCTATATGAAATGGGTAACAAATGCGTATCAGACGTAGTGAACTTGCTGACAGGTAAAGAATTACAAGTACAAGTAAACCCAGAAGTAAAAGTTTTACAAACGGTATAGAGTGGTGAAACGAGCGCTTAGGTTTGAATGAATTTCTCAAAGATGATGGTTCTGCGCTTGCGTAGGTTCTCAGCTTTGAGAAATTTACTTCAAGACTGCTCCTGCGATTACTCGTCGCACGAAAAAATGCTCGATTGAACCCGGACTACTTAAAATTTAGGAGAAGAATATGAAATGGTCATTTCGCCATTACGGCAATAAAGATACAATTCCAGTCAAACACGTCAAACAAATTCCAGGTGTCAAAGGAGTAGTAGGAACTCTTTTAGGCAAATTACCAGGAATGGTTTGGGAAATTGACGAAATCATGGAATTGAAAAACTCATTCACACAAGAAGGTATGGAGCTTTACGGGATTGAATCAGTAGCAATTCATGACGCCATTAAAGCAGCAACCGATGAGCGTGATTTTTACATCGAAAATTACAAACAAACCTTACGCAACTTATCAGCATGTGGCATCCACTTAGTATGTTACAGCTTCAAACCAGTTTTCGGATGGACAAAAACAGACCTAAACTTTGAAAACGAAGACGGCTCAAAATCATTATTATACGATGATGCCGTATTACAACAAATGAACCCACGCGACATGTATAAATTAATCAAAGGTCAATCAAACGGCTTCCAATTATCAGGTTGGGAAGAAGATCGCTTGCAAAAAATTGATCGCTTGATGGAATTATACGCAGACGTTACCGAAGAAGATTTATTTGCTAACTTAAAATATTTCTTAGAAGCTGTTATTCCAGTATGTGAAGAAGTGGACGTAAAACTGGGCATTCACCCGGATGATCCACCATGGGAAAACTTCGGCTTACCAAAAATCACCCGTAACTTAGACGATTGCCGCCGTATTTTAGCAGCAGTTGATTCACCATACAACGGCATCACCCTTTGTACAGGTGCATTTGGAGCAGACCCGAACAACAACATGGCTGAATTTGTTTACGAAATCGGCAACCGTATTAATTTTGTTCACTTCCGTAACGTTGAGTTCTTAGGCTACCGTAAATTTAAAGAAGTCGCACATTACTCACCAGAAGGATCGTTAGATATGTTTGCAATCATGAAAGCCTTAATCGACGTAGGTTATGATGGAGTTATCCGCCCAGACCACGGTCGTATGATTTGGGATGAAGTAGCAATTCCAGGTTATGGCTTATATGATCGTGCTTTAGGAATCATTTACATGCAAGGATTACACGAGTCAATTACAAAAATGAATGAATTATCAAAAACAAAAGAACTAGTGGGGACAAATTAATATGAAAATGCAAGCAAACATGAACCATCCTTTCTATAAAGTGATGGATGAAGTCAAATTATTACCATTATATACAGCAAAAGATTTAAGCGTATTACCATTGGCAGAAGAAATTCTTTTTAACAATGGCGTACCAGTTATCGAAGTAGCTTACCGCTCAGAATTAGCAACAGAAGCTATTCGTATCTTAGCTGAATCTGGTCGCATTCATGTTGGTGCTGGAACAGTTCGTACATTAGAACAAGCCAAAGCCGCAGTAGAAGCAGGCGCATCATTTGTTGTTTCACCATGTATCGTTCCAGAAGTTATCGAATACTGCATCGAAAAAGACGTACCAGTATTCCCAGGAGCAGTTACACCATCTGAAATTCAAAGCTTAGTAACAAACTACGGCATCAATGTAGTGAAATTCTTCCCAGCTGATGTTTATGGTGGATTAAAAGCACTGAAAGGTTTATCAGGACCATTCCCAGATGTTCGTTTTGTGCCAACCGGTGGAATTAATGGTGAAAACTTCTTGGATTATGTTTCAGAAGATATCATCGTAGCAGCTGGTGGATCGTTTATCTTAACTGAAGATGGGATTAAAAAAGACGGAACTGGTGAGTGGGCGAATGAAAACTTAGCAGCTGTTGTAGCAAAAATGCCTAAAGCTTTGGTTACTGTTTAATATTAAAAAAATAGATATGTAAAAGACTGGAGGAGAAGGTTTTCCAGTCTTTTTTTTGGATATATTAGGAGATTTCATGGGTATTATTG
>JAITWV010000273.1 GCA_031285105.1 Streptococcaceae bacterium
CTTTGCCAACGCCACCTAAGTCTAATTTCATGCCTTCTTTTTTGAGAAAAACACTTTGGTTTGCTTCATTTAGCTCAATATCTTCATAATTCAATAGCTTTTGTGCTGCTGTAAGAAATTCTTCATTTGGTACATTCGCATCAGGAAAGCCAATGTGCCATAATAACGAAGAAACCCCAATCGCAGGATTAAAAGCGCCATCTGTTTTTTTCGCAAATTGAAGTGTTTCATCTAGTAACCCATAAACATCCTTAGAAACTTCAACCGCTTTTTTCCCAGAAGCATTATTCACATTATCAATTTCACTTAACCCTTGTTCGTTGATTTCAATTTTTCTAGTTTGCTTTTCCATTAAATCAAACGCATCTTCAAGTGCTTGCCTTTTTCCTTTATCATAAATAGAAATTTGCACATAATAACCTGTGTAAAACCTTGCATCTTTGATTGGTTCTTCTAAATACTTCGCATTGCCCCCACAAGATGTCAATAGTCCCAATCCCAACAGAGCAAAAGTAAGTAAGAATAGCTTTTTCATCTGATTCACCCCTTTTTTACTATCTTTGGTAATTTTAACAAGTTTTTATGAATTTGACCTTTTTGAACCTAGAAACTCATCTAAATTTAAAGTTTTTGCAATACAAAATAAAAAAGAACGAAAATTTCGCTCCTTTTACTCATTTTCTGTTGTTAACAAAACATTCTTTCTAGCAAATGACACTTCTAAATCTATTTGTTTCTTCGCACCCAACCAACCAAATAACAAAGCTGCCAACTGCAAAAGTGCTAATCCTAAGAAAATGAACCACGCCAAACGATAACTTGAATAAATATCATACAAAAAGGCAACGGTTAAAGCACCTGTGGCTAATCCTACTTGTACAGCACTTGAACTATAACCAAAAACGGCTGGAAATTCACTTGGTTTAAAAACGCGAGCAAATAAGACTGGCGGAATCACTGTTCCTAAGCCTGACCCCAATCCAAACGCTATCGCCATTAAATACGCCATTGCTAAAGTTTGTGATTGAATCAGGAAAAACATACAAAATACAAAACAAGTGCCTCCAAAAATAATCGATTTCGTAATGCCAACTTTATCAAGTAGCCATCCCATCAGTAATTTTCCAATAACACCGGTAATTGAAAACAGCGATAAAACACTTGCCGTATGCCCCGGAGAGTGAAATTCACCTAAGGCTGGTGCAAAATGTGTACTTGAACCGGCACCAACAAAAGCCGATAAAAACATACCAAATAGCAACAAACGAAAATAATTTTTCTTTAATGCCTGTTTAGCGCTAACAGGTAATTGAACTTCATCTTCATCTGTAACAGAAGTTTTTGACGTTTGCGTAATCCCTTTTCTAAATCCTAAAGGCAATAAATTTTTTTCTTGGGGTGTATCTTTAATGAGGAAAATAGCCGCAGGTAAAGCTACTGCTAAAACAATCATTGCCACAATTCGATACGTCATCCGCCAACCAAAATCTTCTAGCAAAAAACTTAAAATCGGACTCATGACAAATCCACCAATTCCAAATCCTGCAAATCCTAAACTTGTTGCTAGCCCTCTTTTCGTTACAAACCACTTAGAAATTAGCATATTGGCAGGAATCGCCCCCGTCATAAAGAAAAATAACCCTTGAAACATCCCTGTTATGTACAAAAACCAGATATTTGGTGCAAATGAGTTCATAAAATACGTCAAAACAAAGCCAATCACGCCAAATATCTGGAATTTTTTGACACTTCCTTTACCCATTGCTTTTGATAAAATCGGAGCAAATAAAATTCCAAGCGCTTGCATTAATGTGTTAATAATTAAAAAAGCACTACGAGAAATTTCAAACTCTTCCGTAATGGGAATTAAATACATTGTCGTTAAAGGAATGGAAATGGGCCCAATTGAAGCCATCAAGATCATGCACCCAATCACGACCCACCATCCATAAAATAATTTTTTCTTTTCCACAAACTTCTCCATTCTTAGATTAAGATAAATAAAACGTGTAATATATCTATAATCATACATCTTTATTTAATCTATTTCTAGTTAAATTATTAATTATATGTACTTTTACTTTTATTTTCGGTAATATATGAAGTAACTAAACAGAAATCTAATACAAAAGGGGGCTTTGTATGGAAACGATTGCACTAAAAATGTCACGGGATAGACGATTTTTGCGCCATGTCGAACTATTAAAATTTTTGATGACCACAAAAACACACGTACCTACTAGTAAAATTGCTCAAGAAATTGGTTGTTCTATTCCAACAGTCATCAAAGAAGTTAAATATTTAAATGAACAACTCAAAACTACCCATGCAAAAATTAAAACTTCTGCAACAGGACTAATTTATTTTTCTCATGATAAATCGGTTTGTTTTAACTCACTTATTCTACAACTTCATCGCCAAACACTTGCTTTTAAAATTATGGATGCACTTTTAAAAAATAAAAATTGGCGAATGGAAGTAGCAATGCGTGAATTAAAAGCTTCTAGAACGTTACTTTCCACAACGATTACACATATGAATAAAGTATTAAAAAACTACCACATTTACATTAATAGTGCGACTTTGCGTTTCATTGGGCGAGAAGAAAATATTCGCTTGGCTTTGTTTCATTATTATAGTTTTTTTGGTGATTACTCGCTTATTGATGAATATGGGGAAAATGAAGCTAGTGGATTAGCTGAATTATTCAATCATTATGGGATGAAACCTCTGCACGTTAGCCACTAT
>JAITWV010000334.1 GCA_031285105.1 Streptococcaceae bacterium
TTAGTGCTTGGCTAATTCCTTCAATTGCTGGTTTGAGTGAATTTTCCACATGATATAGCACTTCATCTTTGCTTGTATTAAAGTTTTCGAGATTCTCTTGTGCTAGTTCTATTTCATCAGTAATTTCTTTTGCCATTTCTTTTAACATTTGCTGATTTTCTTGGCCTGTTCGTGGATTAAGTAAAGCAGTGGCTACTCCTCCAACAATTCCACCAAAAATTAAACCTTTCAAAAATCCCATCTTCTAAACCTCCGCGCTAATTTTCCCAGCAATTTCATTCATCATTGTTTGATTGTACTTTTCCATGTTGTTGCCAAAAGTGATATCAAAATCATCTTCAACACTAAAACGTGGAATTAAGTGAATATGCGAATGAAAGACTGATTGATACGCTAATTCCCGATTGTTATTGACGATATTTAACCCTTGAATATCAGGAAATGCCTTCTCGATCGCTCTTGCAATTTTTGGCACTCGAGCAAACACTTGACCAGCTAATGTGTCGTTGATTTCAAAAATATCCGTTACATGCTCCTTAGGAATAATCAATGTATGCCCTTTGGTAACTTGGGTGATGTCTAAAAAGGCATAAACAATTTCATCTTCGTAAACTTTGTAAGATGGAATGTCCCTTTTGATGATTTTGCAAAAAATACAATTGTCCATAATTTCAACTCCTTACTAGTTTTATATATATAACTCTAGCATTTTTTGGGTGGAAAAGGTACTAATTTAGCTAAAAAAAAGCTATACTAAGAATAGAAATTTGTAAAATTAGGAGAAAATGATGACCTTAAAAATAGAAAATCTGACTGGTGGTTATGGGCACGTTCCAGTGTTAAAAGATATTAGTTTTGAAGTAAAAAGTGGTGAATTGGTTGGTTTAATCGGTTTAAATGGTGCTGGAAAATCAACCACCATTAAAGAAGTAATCGGCTTATTAACCCCACAAAAGGGAAAAATTACGATTGATGAGCTATCTTTAGAGCAAGATCAAGAAGCGTTTCGTAAAAAAATCGGTTATATCCCTGAAACTCCAAGTTTATATGAAGAATTAACCTTACGTGAACATATCGAAGTGACTGCGATGGCTTATGATATTGAGCAAAGTATTGCTTTTGAACGGGCGGAAAAGTTACTTAAAACCTTCCGACTAGAAAATAAACTAGACTGGTTTCCCACCAAATTTTCAAAAGGAATGAAACAAAAAGTCATGATATTATGTGCTTTTTTAGTTGAACCTAGTCTTTATATCATTGATGAACCGTTTTTAGGTTTAGACCCATTGGCTATTCATGCACTTTTAGAACTAATGCTTGAGATGAAAAATGATGGAGCAGCAATTTTAATGTCGACACATATCTTGTCAACGGCTGAACGTTATTGCGATAAATTTGTGGTTTTACATGAAGGAAAGCTCAGAGCAAGTGGAACAATTGAGCAGTTGCGCAAAGAGTTTGGTATGCCTGAAAGTTCACTAGATGATATTTACATTGCCTTAACGAAAATTGAGGAGGAGGCAAGTTAAATGGACAATCTTTTAACAAAGCGCTCCAATAGACATTTTTCAAAGATGATGAAGTACATGAAATTTATTTTTAATGATCATTTCGTGTTGGTTTTGGTCTTTTTACTCGGAGCGATTGCGGTTTATTATCGTAGTTTTTTGGATACATTAGCAGTAGGAAATTTATTAGGGAAACTAATTGTGATGATTGTGCTTTCCTTAATACCGATGTTTGGCAGCCTAAAAACATTATTAGAACCAGCAGATATGTTGTTTTTATTGCCGAAAGAAAAGCAGATGAATCATTATCTAAATCAAGCTTTTATACGCTCGCTGATTCTCCCTTGTATTGTGGAAGTATTGATAATTGGCTTACTCATGCCTTTGATAGTTGTTTCAACGAATGGGCAATTGTTTCATTTTGTTTTTTATGTGATTGCTACCTGGTCGATGAAAACTAGTTATTTGTTGATGGAAAAACACCATTTATATCAAGTGAGAAAATATAAGAGTATCCAATTTATTGTCACAAGTTTGATTATTTTTGCCTTGATGCTATTTGTTTCACCATTTATAGGGATAACTGCTATTCTTTTACCTATTTTATTGATCAAAATATTACCAAAAACCGATAAGTTAGATTGGGAATATGCTGTTTTGGTTGAACAAAAACGCATGCATGGAATTTATAAGTTCATCTCATTATTTACCGATGTTCCTGAAATTATCAGTCCAGTTAAACGCAGAAAATACTTTGATTTCATCTTGCAAAAAATTGGCAAAAAACATCAAAATACTTATTTTTACTTATTTATGCACTCGTTTATTCGAGGAAGTGAGTATAGTGGTCTAGTTTTTCGTTTAAGCGGAATTGGTGGATTATTTATCTTTTTCATCGGACAAGAACTACCAACTTTACTTATTGGGATGCTGTTTATTTATTTAATTGGTTTTCAATTGATTCCATTATATACTCAATTTGATTATATGATTTTAACACGGTTGTATCCTGTAAACTCGGTGATGAAACGCAAATCAATGGAAAAATTAGTCAATAGCCTCTTGTTTTTTTCAGCCACAATTTTTTATCTGATTGGGGTGATTTCATTAAAAACACCGCTGGCAGCTTTATTTATTGCAGTTTATGCACTTGAAATAGTACTATTTACCAAGGTTTATTTGAAAATGCGAATTAAGAAAATGGAGAATTAAGATGAACAAAGAAGAAAGATACGAACAATTTTTTAATGATTTTGAAGAATGGTTGCATACCCAAATGGACGTATTCACCAAAGCAGCAAACTTAGCATTACAAGCAGCACAGGAAAATGATGAGGATATGAATGCTGCTGCTGCTGTTTTGACCTATCAATCACGTTTACAAGCTTATGAGTTTTTGATTGGCAAGTTTGATAATTTCCATAAAGGTAAAGAATTTCATGATTTACCAGATGATATGTTAGGCAAGAAATATTATTAATAAAAAAATCCACGAGGTATTATTTTCGTGGATTTTTTTTCTTGGCATTCACTTTTTTACGCATTTGCTCAATTTGATTTAATTTTTCTTTTCTTGAATTTTCTTTACCTAAACTACCAGGTGAATTTGTTTCATGGAACTTATCAATTGCATTTTGCCCTTTATTATCAAACATATATTTACTCATAAAATACTCCTTTCATTTCAAATGCTTATTATACTACATTTTCCATTAAGTGATGGTAAGAAAGCTTAAATAGGTCTAGTTCTAATTTTATTGTAATTATATTGTCACAATGATATTCTTTTAATAAATAAGGTTTATTTACTTGGATTATGGACCAACGAAGGGAAATCAAAATGATAGATGCAATTATTGTAGAAAATTTAACGAAAGATTACATAGAAAAAAAGGCAGTTGATAACATTAATTTTACGGTTAAAAAAGGAGAAGTATTTGGATTTTTAGGACCAAATGGCGCAGGTAAAACAACTACTGTGAAATTACTAAATGGTTTATTGCAACCAACAACGGGCACGTCAGATATTTTAGGCATCAATTCGGCAAAAGAACCAGTTAAAATTAGAGAAATTGCTGGTGTAGTCACAGAACATGCAGGAATGTATGATTTGATGAGTGGTTTGGATAATTTGATTTTTTATGGCAAAGTATTTGGAATGAATGCAACAGATGCGAAAACTAAAGCGTTACATTTACTAGAAAAAATTGATTTACTAGATGCAAAAGATAGAAAATTAAAGAATTATTCAACTGGTATGCGTCAAAGGCTTTCTCTTGCTAGAGCTTTGATACATAGCCCGCAAATTTTATTTTTAGATGAACCAACTTCAGGATTAGACCCTCAAAGCATTCAAAACGTGAACACGATGATTCAAGAGTTGGCACATGAACAAGGCGTAAGTGTTTTTTTATGTACCCATCAATTACGCTACGCTCAAGAAATTTGCACTTCTTATGGTCTGATTGATAACGGAGCATTAATGGCAAAAGGAACTTTACAGGAATTAGAAAAACAAATTGACGCAAAGTTACTCGTTACTATTCGTTCAAATTATTATGAAGGAAAAAAAGGAGCCATAAAGGAATATCAAAAAGAGGTAAACAATGAAGAAGAAATTCCACCAATGGTCAATGAAATTGTTCAAGCTGGTGGTGATATTTACTCAGTTGCGACTAGAAAACCCACCTTAGAAGAAATTTATTTTGAATTATTACATAAAAAAAGAGGTGGAAGTGTTGATTAATAAACAACAAATGGCTATTGCCCAAAAAGACATTCAAGCAATTACAAAGGATAAAGCCTATATTTCCATTTTGCTTGTTCCTTTTATTTTTACAATAATTATGCCAGTTGGGTTAGTTATCGGAATTGGCTTATTTTTAGACCCGAACCATTTAGGTGATTTTGAAAGCATGTTGTCTTTATTTTCAGGGAGTTTAGTAGTAGACAATATCCAAGAATTTTTAATCAATCAACTAATGAATAGTGCGATTCCATTGTTTTTCTTGATGACACCGATTATGATTGCCTCAACCGGTGCAGCTTCGTCATTTGTTGGCGAAAAAGAAAAAAGGACCTTGGAAACACTTTTGTATAGCCCTTTGTCTGTTGAGAAAATCTTTCAGGCAAAAGTGTTGTCCTCATTTTTATTGAGTATGGCATTTACTATTTGTTCGTTTGTTTTGATGGTACCAATTATCCAACTTGCCTCACGCTTAACAATGGGCACGTTCATCACATTTAATTTGAATTGGTTAGTAACTTTACTTATTGTTGCACCAACCATTTCACTGTTTTCAATTATTCTGATTGTCTCAGGGTCAGCCAAAGCAAAGACAGTAGATGAGTCTTTTCAACGTTCAGCATTTTTAGTTTTGCCGATTCTTTTAATTGCGATTGGCCAATTTGCAGGTGTTATGTTGATTAATCTTTGGTTGCTTCTAGGAGTTGGCATTTTCTTTGGTATCTTATCAGCGATTTTTTGGAAAAGAGTCGCAGATAAATTTACGTATGAGTTGTTATTGCGATAAGCGAAAAAAAAGACGAGTAGTTAAATTAAAATATTCCTTAAACTGAGTATAGTTTTGCTCAGTTTTTTTTCAATTTATTCTGACACACCCGGAACATGTGTTATAATGGCATGGAATATGGTTAGGAAGCCTTTAGTAAAAACAAATCAGCTCGATTGAACCCGGATAACAAGGAGAGACCAAATGGAAAACAATGAAAAAATCCAATTAGCAATTATTACCGGAATGAGTGGGGCAGGCAAAACAGTTGCCATCCAATCATTTGAAGATATGGGCTATTTCACAATCGATAACATGCCGCCTGCTTTATTATTTAAATTTCTAGAATTAGTTGGTGACCCAGAAAAATCCGATATTAAAAAATTGGCGATGGTGATTGACATGCGCTCAAGAAGCTTTTTTGGGGAGTTTATTACTCAATTGAACGAATTAACCGACTCACAAACGATTGATTTTAAACTGTTATTCTTAGATGCAGATGATCATGAATTGGTCTCACGTTATAAAGAAACTAGACGTTCACATCCACTAGCAGCTAATGGTTTAGTCTTAGATGGAATTAAAAAAGAACGTGAATTACTGCGTCCGATTAAGAGCTTTTCACAAGTCATTATTAATACCAGCGAAATGACACCAAGACAATTGCGCCAAGAGATTACGGCGAAGTTTTCACAAGATTTAACGGACACATTTCGTATTGAAGTGTTGAGTTTTGGGTTTAAATACGGTGTGCCAATTGATGCTGATATTATTCAAGATGTTCGTTTCTTGCCAAATCCACATTATATACCAGAATTACGTGCTTTAAATGGACAAGATCGGGCCGTTTATGAGTACGTTATGAATCAACCTGAAAGTGAAGCATTCTATCAAAATTACATGAATATGTTAAAACCAATTATTCCAAGTTATAAAAAAGAAGGAAAATCTGTTTTGACCATCGCTATTGGCTGTACGGGTGGACAACATCGCTCAGTTGCTTTTGCCGAAAGGATTGGACGTGAACTCGGGGTAGATTGGCATGTAAATATTAGTCATCGTGATAAAAATAAACGCAAGGAAACGGTAAATCGCTCATGATTAGACCAAAAATTGTTGTAATTGGTGGAGGAACAGGCATTCCCGTTATTTTAACCAGTTTACGTGAACATCATAGTAAAATTACCGCCATTGTCACAGTTGCTGATGATGGTGGTTCAAGTGGTGATATTCGTCAAAGTTTAGCCATGGCACCCCCAGGAGATGTGCGCAATGTTTTAGCTTCTTTAAGTAGTATTCCTGAGATTTATCAAGATATTTTTCAGTATCGTTTTAAAGAAAGTGGCTCACATTTTGACAAACATTCTCTCGGAAACATTATCATTGCCGCTATGTCAGAAATGCTTGGGTCAAATTACAACGGCATTCAAGTTTTAGCAGAACTGATGCGCTGTGATGGAGATGTTTACCCAGCTAGTGAAGAACCATTAACTTTGCATGCGGTTTTCCAAGATGGCAGTGAAGTAGCAGGTGAGTCGCATATTGCAGATGTTGGTAAGATGATTGATCATGTTTATGTAACGAATACTTATAATGACAAACAACCAGCACCCGCTCCATTAGTTATCAAAGCAATCGAAGAAGCCGATATGATTGTTTTAGGACCAGGTTCTTTATTCACTTCGATTTTACCTAATTTAGTGATTAGCGAAATTGGCGAGGCGATTAAAAAAACGAAAGCAGAAGTAGTTTATATCTGCAATATCATGACGCAGCGTGGAGAAACCGAACATTTTACGGATGCTGAACATGTACGTGTTTTGCATAAACATTTAAATGCAAAATTTATTGATACGGTTTTAGTCAACAATGAAAAAGTGCCAAGTGATTATATGGACCCTAAAATTTATGATGAATACTTAGTCCAAGTCGAACATGATTTTGAAGGATTAAGAAATGAACAGGTTCGTGTGATTTCAACGAACTTCTTAAAATTGCGAGATAAAGGTGTTTTTCATGATGGTCAATTAGTTGTGGATGAATTATTTAACATCGTTTTAGGACAGCGGAAGAAGAAATGAGGTGAAAGGTAATGAGTTTTGCTAGTGAAGTAAAAAAAGAGTTAACACAGTTAGACGTGCATCGTGAGCATGCTAGAGCGGAACTTGCTGCCTTAATCCGGATGAATGGTGCTTTGACTTTAGCTGATAAACAATTTGTCTTAAATGTCCAAACGGAAAATCCATCAATTGCTAGACGAATTTTTACTCTTTTATCAGATACTTATGGCGTAAAAAGCGAAGTCTTGGTTCGTCGTAAAATGAAATTGAAAAAAAATAATGTGTACATCGTTCGCCTAAAACAAGATGCCAAAGAAATTTTAGCAGACTTAGAAATTTTAGATGGCTTGTTTTTTACCACTGGTGTTTCTCCTGATATAAAAGGAAATCAACAAAAAATGCGTTCGTATTTACGTGGTGCTTTTATGGCAGGAGGTTCGGTGAATAATCCAGAAACGAGTCGTTATCATTTAGAAATCTATTCAGTTTATGAAGATCATAACAATGACATTGCTACGATGATGAACTATTTTGGTTTAAATGCTGGAACATTAGAAAGAAGAAATGGGCATATTGTTTATTTAAAAGGTGCTGAAAAGATAACTGATTTTTTGATTTTAATTGGTGCCACACAAAATATGTTGAAGTTTGAAGATGTCAGAATTATGCGTGACATGCGCAATTCAGTCAACCGTTTGATGAATTGCGAGACAGCAAATATTAATAAAACGATTATTGCTGCTCAAAAACAAGTAGAAACGATTAAATTTATCAAAGAAACGGTCGGTTTAAAACCACTACCAGAAAAATTACGTGAATTAGCCGAAATTCGCTTAGAAAATCCAGAATTAAGTCTTAAAGAATTAGCTGAAACGATTCCAAGTGGGGCTATTTCTAAATCAGGAATCAATCATCGCATGAGAAAAATCAATGAATTTGCAGATAGATTAAGGGAAGAAGAATGATGAATTTTACAACATTGACACAAGAAGAATTTTTAGAATATAGCTTGAAAAATACAGGTTATAACTTCATGCAAAGTCTTCAAATGAAAACGCTAAGAGAAAAACGAGGCTGGCAAGTGGAATTTGTCGGTATGAAAGAAAATGGGAAAGTTGTTTTAAGTACCCTTTTAGCCAAAATGCCTGCTAAACTTGGTTACTATTATGAGATTGATGGTGGTTTTTTAGGCGATTATACGAATAAACAATTAGTCACAACATTCATTCATAGTTTAAAAGAATACATGAAAAATAATGGTGGTTTATATTTAAGCATGACCCCTGATTTTGTGTATCAACAACGCACTTGGAGTGGTGAAACAATTGGTGAGGCACAAAAAGAAGTTTTTCAAACACTCACCCAAGCTGGTATGGTTCATCAAGGATTTGATATTGGCTTTAGTGCAAAACCAAGATGGATATTTGTGAAAGATTTGAGTATGATTGCTGATGAAAAAAGCTTGCAAAAAACCTATCAAAAAGATGCACAATACTCCGTTAAAAGAAGTAAGGGATTTGGTATCACCATTCGCAATTTAGCTTATGAAGAGCTTAGTTTATTCAAAACCTTAACCGAGCATACAGCTAAAAGACGTGGATTTGAAGATAAAACACTAGAATATTATCAGCAAGCTTATCAATCGTTTGGTGAAGATGCAAAGTTTGTGGTGGCTGAAATTAACTTTGCGACCTATATTGCAAGTCTTGAAAAAAAAGTGCAAGAATTAGAACAAAAACTAATCAGAATTGCTAGAAATTTAGAAAAAACACCCAATTCTAGCAAAATGTTAAATCAACAAAGAGAATTTCAAGAGCAATTACAAACGCAAGAAAAACGTATCAAAGAAGCACAAGGTTTTAAAGAAGAATCAGGAGACCAAGAAGTTATTTTGGCAGGTGGATTATTTATTTTTAACCATCAGGAAGTGATTTACTTATTTAGTGGTACTTATGATAAATACAAAAACTTCTATGCCCCTTTTTTAATTCAAGACACTATGATGACCCTTGCTCTTGAAAAAGGAATAAAACGCTATAATTTCTTTGGTATTAACGGACAATTTGATGGCAGTGATGGCGTGTTGAAATTTAAACAATCATTCACTGGTCAGGTCGAAGAAAAAATGGGGACATTTAACTTGATTGTTTCACCTTTAAAATACAAATTGTACCAACTAATGCACCAAACACTTGGAAAGCTTAGAGGATAAAAAAATGGCAAATATTTTTAAGCAAAAAGAAACAACTTTTAACCCAGAAGGCTATATACCAAAACATATCGCAATCATCATGGACGGAAATGGTCGTTGGGCACAAAAGAAATTGTTACCAAGAATTGCTGGTCATAAAGTTGGTATGGACACGGTCAAAAAAATTACCAAATCAGCTAGTCAACTAGGCGTAAAAGTCTTAACATTATACGCTTTTTCAACAGAAAACTGGAAACGTCCAAATGATGAAGTCAGCTTTTTGATGAAGTTACCAGTTGAATTTTTTGACAAATTTGTTCCAGAGTTAATCAAGGAAAATGTCCGTGTGAATGTAATTGGCTACATTGATCAATTGCCCACCCACACACAAGATGCTGTCAAACGTGCGGTTGAACAAACAAAAGACAATACAGGCATGATCTTAAATTTTGCTTTAAATTATGGTTCTCGTGCTGAAATGATTACTGCCGTTCAAGAAATTGTAAAAAGTGGCATGAAACCTGAAGAAGTAACCGAAGAAGTCGTATCTAACTATCTGATGACTGGAAGTCTGCCAAAAGAATTACAAGACCCAGAATTAGTCATCCGTACTAGCGGTGAAGAACGTTTATCGAATTTTTTACTGTGGCAAATGGCTTATAGTGAATTATATTTTACAGATGAATATTGGCCAGATTTTACACAAGATAGTTTAAAACAAGCAATTGCGTCATTTCAAAGTAGAAATCGTCGTTTTGGTGGGATTATTAATAAATAGAAAAAGAGGAAGATTAGGTGAAACAAAGAGTTATAACAGCAGCAGTTGCTTTACTTGTTTTTTTACCAGCGGTCATTGTTGGTGGCATTTTTATTGAACTATTAGCGGTATTATTGGGTATTGTTGCCGTTTATGAATTATTTAAAATGCGTAATTTAGAATTGAAATCACTAGAAGGCGTTGTAACTGTTTTAGGAGTAGTTTTTTTGATTTTTCCATTTGATAAATACGTTATGGTTTTGCCAAACGACAGCAATTGGATTTTGTTTTTCGTTAGCGTCTTATTGCTTTTAGGAATGGTCGTTTTTTCAAATAATGCATATACATTTGAAGATGCAGGTTTTCCAATTTTATCCATGCTTTATGTGGGTGTTGGTTTCAGTTATTTTGTTCAAGCACGCGAGTCAAGTGTAGAAGCTTTATTTTTAGCACTATTTATTGTTTGGGCAACAGATATTGGTGCTTATATGGTTGGGCGTAAGTACGGAGTGCGAAAATTAGCACCAAACATTTCACCAAATAAGACTGTTGAAGGTTCAATTGGTGGTGTATTGAGTGCAGTTGTTATAACGATGATTTTCTTATTTTTATTCCCATCTAGTGAACATTTTGATTTACCATTTGTTTATGTTGTAATTATGAGTGCAGTATTTTCTGTTTTCGGTCAGTTTGGGGATTTAGTAGAAAGTTCTATCAAACGTTATTATGGGGTGAAAGACTCAGGTAATATCTTACCAGGACACGGTGGAATTTTAGACCGCTTTGATTCGTTATTATTTGTTTTTCCAATTATGCATTTGTTTAATCTTTTTTAAAAGGGGCGAATTTTATTGAAAAAAATAGCTTTACTTGGCGCAACTGGTTCAGTAGGAGCATCTACGTTAGACGTTTTAGCCAATCATCCAGAAAAATTTACTCTTTCAACTTTTTCTTTTTATAATAATATACAAAAAGCCAGAGAAATTATTCAGGATTTTTCTCCCCAATTGGTTGCCTGTGGTTTCTTAGAACAAGCAATGCAATTGAAAAGAGAATTTCCTAAAATAACGTTCACATCGGGAATGGAAGGTCTAATTCAAGCAGCTGTGTTTGAAGAAGTTGATATTGTTTTAACTGCCATAACTGGTTCAATTGGTTTAAAGCCTACACTAAAGGCGATTGAAGCTAGAAAAGATATTGCACTGGCTAATAAAGAAACTTTAGTCATGGCAGGCAAGTGGATAATGGAAAAAGTTCATGAATATGGCGTGAAATTGCTACCCGTCGACTCAGAACACTCCGCTATTTTTCAATGTTTGCAAGGACAAGATGCCAAAGCTTTGAAAAATTTGATTATTACCGCTTCAGGTGGCTCTTTTCGAGATAAAACAAGAGCTGAATTAGTTAATGTTACTGTTGATGAAACATTAAATCATCCTAATTGGTCAATGGGCAAAAAAATTACCATTGATTCGTCAACGATGGTTAATAAAGGGCTTGAAGTCATTGAAGCGCATTTTTTATTTAATGTGCCTTATGAAAATATTCAAGTCATTTTGCATCGACAAAGTATCGTTCATTCGATGGTTGAATTTAAGGATGGTGCTTATATCGCTCAGTTAGGTGCAAGTGATATGCGTGAGCCGATTTTATATGCGTTAACTTATCCTAAACGTGAAGTGATGATTGCTCCAAAAGCTTTTGATTTAGCCCAAATCAACACATTACAGTTTGAGCAAATGGACTTTAATCGTTTCCCGCTAATCGCATTAGCTTATGAGGTTGGCAAAAAGGGCGGTTCATTTCCAACGGTTTATAATGCAGCTAATGAAATTGTCGCAAATGCTTTTATTGCTCGAAAAATTAGCTATTTAGCAATCGAAGAATATGTTATAAAAGCAGTAAATGAACATCAAGAAATGCAAGAGTTGAATTTGGAAAAAATAATCGAAATAGATTTGGCAACAAGACGAAAAGTTACCAAATGGATCAAAGAGATGGAGGAAAAACTATGATACGCACGATTATAACATTTATCCTAGTTTTTGCCGTAATTGTTATCGTACATGAATTTGGACACTTTTATTTTGCCAAAAAAAGTGGTGTGTTAGTCCGTGAATTTGCGATTGGAATGGGACCAAAGATTTTTTACCATCGCGGAAAAGACGGCACCGCTTATACTATTCGTATTTTACCTGTTGGTGGATATGTGCGAATGGCTGGTATGGATGATGATGACGGTGAAATTACACCAGGAGAAACAGTTTCTTTAATCTTAGATGAACAAGAAATTGTCCAACGAATTAATATGTCTAGTAAAAAACAATTGCCTAATTCAGTACCGATGGAAGTGGAAGCAGTTGATTTGATTGATGATTTATTTATTCGAGGATACATTCATGGTGATGATGGAAAAACGGTTGAATATAAAGTAAATCACGAAGCGACAGTCATTGAAAACGATGGCACTGAAGTACGTATTGCACCAAGAGATGTACAATTACAATCAGCCAAAGTCACTCAGCGCATGATGACGAACTTTGCTGGACCGATGAATAATTTTATTTTAGGTGTGATTGTTTTTATCATCGTCATCTTTATGCGTGGTGGTGTTTCCGTAGATAATACAAACCGGATTGGTGCTGTTCAAGAAAATTCACCTGCTTATCGTGCCGGCTTGAAAGAAAATGATGAAATTGTCAGTATTAATGGCGATAAAATTACCAACTGGGATGATTTAGTTGGTCATATTTTACCAAATCCTGATAAAGAATTAACAATGGAAGTTATTTCTGGTGGAAATGAAAAAACGATAAAAGTTACCCCTAAACAAGCAGAAGGTGTTGATAAAACAAATGGAATTATTGGTATTGGTCAACCAGTTGATAGTAGTATTCTAGCAATGTTTTTTGGTGGTTTCAAACAAGCATTTGGACTGAGTGTGGCGATTTTTCAAGGGATTATCAATTTAATTTTAAGACCTTCACTTGATCAATTAGGTGGACCAGTGATGATTTTTCACATGAGCGAACAAGCCTCACAATCAGGATTTTCAACTGTTTTGTTAATGCTTGGAATGTTATCAATGAACTTAGGTATGGCCAATTTAATGCCAATTCCTGCTCTTGACGGTGGAAAAATTGTTTTAAATATTATTGAGGCAATCAGAAGAAAACCGTTGTCACCTGAAAAAGAAGGAGTCATTACTTTGATTGGTGCTGGTTTTATGGTTATTTTAATGATTTTAGTGACATGGAATGATATTCAACGATTCTTTATTAGATAGGAGTTGTTCATTATGAAACAATCAAAAATGCTAATCCCTACATTAAAGGAAACGCCAAGTGATGCGGTGGCTTTATCTCATCAAATGTTAGTAAGAGCTGGTTTTATTAGGCAAATTTCAGCAGGTGTCTACACTTATATGCCACTTGCTTATCGGGTGATCAAAAAAATTGAAGCGATTATTCATGAAGAATTGGCTAAAATCGATGCTGTTGAGATGCTCTTACCGGCTTTAATTTCAGCAGACTTATGGAAAGAGTCTGGACGTTTTGACTCTTACGGACCAGAGTTATATAAATTGAAAAATCGTGATGCTACAGATTTTATCTTAGGACCAACACATGAAGAAACATTTACCGCCATTGTTCGTGAGGAAATAAAGTCCTATAAACGCTTGCCATTAAATTTGTATCAAATTCAAGCTAAGTATCGAGATGAAAAACGTCCACGTTATGGTTTATTGCGCTCAAGAGAATTTATCATGAAGGATGGTTATTCTTTTCATGCCACAAATGAGTCATTAGATCAAACATTTAAAGATTATGCGAAGGCTTATGAAGCAATTTTTACAAGAGTTGGTTTAAAATTTCTTTCAATTATGGCTGATAGTGGGGCAATGGGTGGAACAGACTCCAGAGAGTTTATGGCACTAGCAGCGGTTGGTGAGGATACGATTGTTTATTCCAATGAGTCAGATTATGCAGCGAACTTGGAAAAAGCAACCAGTCTATATCAAGTAAACACTACTTATGAGACACCTAAAGAACTTGAAAAAGCACAAACAAAAGGTGCGATTAGCGTAGAAGATGCGATAGAGATTTTAGGAATAGAAGAAAAGAAAATCATCAAATCGGTGTTATATATTGCTGACGGGCAACCAATTTTAGCCTTAACGCGTGGCAAAGACGAAGTAAATGAAGTCAAATTGCAGAATTTATTAGGTGTCGAACGTTTGGAACCAGCAACTCATGAACAAGCGATTTCTTTTACCGGCGTTGATTATGGCGCAATTGGACCAGTGAATTTATCAGACGCAATCAAAATCTATGCTGATTTATATGTCAAAGAAATGACGAACGCGGTGGCAGGTTCAAATGAAATTGGTTTGCATGCAATTAACGTCAATATTGGTCGTGATTTCGTCCCAGAAATGATAGCTGACATTCGCATCGTCAAAGAAGGTGAAACTTCACCAGATGGGCAAGGTGAGTTGATGTTTGCTAGAGGAATTGAAATAGGTCATATTTTTAAACTGGGCACTCGTTATTCAAAGAGTATGGAAGCCAGCGTTTTAGATGAAAATGGACGTTCTATTCCAATCGTTATGGGTAGCTATGGAATTGGTGTTAGTCGTTTATTATCAGCTATTGTTGAACAAAATGCAGATGAAAACGGCATTAGTTGGCCCAAACAAATTGCACCATTTGATTTGCATATTGTTCCAATGAATTTAAAAGTTGATGAACAAGCACATTTAGTCAAAGAATTGGAAGAGTCAATGAATGCCCAAGGATTTGAAGTTTTAGTTGATGACCGAAATGAACGAGCGGGCATTAAATTTGCCGATAGTGATTTAATTGGTATTCCTATTCGTATTACAGTTGGAAAAAAAGCAGCTGAGGGTATCGTTGAAATTAAAATCAAGAAGACAGGTGAGATGCTAGAAGTTCGTAAGGAAGAAGTGGCAGATACGGTGAGAATTTTATTGAGTCAAAATTAGATAGTATAAAAAAGACCTAGAAATGACAATCTATTTTCATTTCTAGGCTTATTTATTTTTAATTGGCGGGAATGTGTAAGAATCGAACTTACCCAAGAAGCTATTAACCCCTCGCGCTGGTTTTGAAGACCAGAGAGAACACCAGAACTCATCCACTCCCGAAGTAAAATTATCATATCATTAACTGCACAGAGAATCAATAAAATTTGTGAAATAATTATATTAGATTTAAATGAAAATTTTAATAAACCACACAAATAACTATTGCAAACTAAAAAAAACTTTGATAATCTAATAGTAGATAGAGAAAACACTTTCACAAACTTTTTTACATAGAGGTGAATTCTTTCTCTTTAACAACAAAATAATGGGCTATGTATAATTTGGGGGCAGGTTATAGCAAACGCATAATTGCTCGTTTTTTTTACGCGAAAATGCTCATTATTGAACAATCTCATAAAAGGAGGTGAAAATAGTTGCAAAAAATTCTTATACCATTAAAACAACACGTCGGAGTACCTTGTGAGCCAATCGTTGAGGTTGGAGATAAAGTACTACGTGGGCAATTAATTGCTAAACCAGCAGGTCTAGGAGCAAATGTTCATTCAAGTTTAACAGGTGAAGTTGTTGAAATTTCTAATGGAAACATTGTGATTCAACCAGATGAAGTTCAAAACCTAAACGAATTTGTGAAGATTCCAGAAACTAGCTCACACGTTGAAGCAATTGATGCAGCAGGTATCGTTGGTGCAGGTGGCGCAGGATTTCCAACTGCCATCAAAATTGCCTGTGATATTCCAAACGGTGTATTTATTGCAAACGGTGCTGAGTGTGAAGCATTACTTAGTCACAATGTGAAGCAAATGAATGAACATGTGGAGCAATTGCTGCGCGGTATGGAATATTGTATGGAAATTACAAATGCACCAAAAGGCGTACTTGCTGTAAAAGGGAAGCACAAAGCTTTAGTAGCGCATTTGAAGACCATTTTAGAAGATATTCCAAATATTGACGTTTTTGAATTGCCAGATATTTATCCAGCTGGTGATGAGCGTATGATTGTTCGTGAAGTAATGAACATTATTTTAGAGCCAGGACAACTTCCATTTGAGGTTGGAGCGGTTGTAGATAATACAGAAACCATTAAACGTATCGCTGAAGCTATTGAGTTACGTAAACCTTTCATTGATAAGGATGTAACTGTTTCAGGACGAGTGAAGCAAAAGAGCACAGTCTTTGTTAATGTACCAGTTGGAATACCAGTTGGCTCATTAATTCAAGATGTAGGTGGGTATGTTGAACCTCATGGAGAAATCGTTTTAGGTGGACCGATGACTGGATCAGCTGGTACTGAAAATTCACCAGTAACCAAAACAACAGGTGGCGTTTTAGTCGCTATGCCTTTCCCGCAAGAAAAACGCAAAGTAGGTATTCTAATTTGCGAATGTGGTGGTTCAGATGAGCGTATGACACATATTGCTGAAGCTATGGGTGGTGAAGTTGTCGCACGTGAGATGTGTAAACGAATGGTAGAAGTAAACGGAAGATACAGATGTGCAATGCCAGGTGTATGTCCTGGACAAGCTCAAACCGTCTTGGCACTGAAAAAAGAAGGTGCACAAGTTGTTCTGACAGGTACTTGTAGTGATTGAACGAACACCGTAATGGGTGTAGCTCCTAGGTTAGGAGTTCCGGTTTATCATCACACAGATCATGTTCTTAGAGCAGACGGGCATAAATTGTATCGACGCTTACCTACCAATTAAAAAAGAAAGAAATAATTATTTTTATTAGGAGGAAGAAACGAATGTCAATCAATGCAGAAACTGCCAAAGAGCATGCATTAGACCCTGCTGTATTATGTTGCCGCACAGAAGCTGGTAAAGTAATTTCAGCAGATGATTTAGAAGATCCAACAATTTTTCCAGATTTGGAAGATTCAGGATTACTAACAATCACAGACGATACATTAACTATCGGACAAGTATTAGGTACAACATTAAACAAAACAACGGATGCGTTAGTACCTTTAACAGCAAGCATTTTAGATGGAGTACAAGATGTAGCTCCTGTATCAAATGAAGTAGAAGAAATTCCAGCAATTGCAGCCAAGCCAGTTGTAGCAGCACCAGTAATGGCACAGGCTTCTACAGGTTCAGTAAAAATCCGCATCGCTAAAGGTGAAGGAATTGAATTAGATATTCCTTTATCAGTAGCAGGTCAAATGGGCTTAGTTGATGCACCAGTAGCACCGGCAGCAATTTCTGCAGCAGCACCTGTAACTCCAGTAGTTGCACCAGTTGCTGAAGAAAAAGTTGTTCGCTCAGTACGTCGTGACCACTTCAGAATTGATAAAGTAGTCTTTGGTGAAGAAACAAAAATCGAAGGCACTACTTTAACAATTCGTAACATGGAAGAAATTAGCGCACATGCTGTTTCTTTAGAAGAATTAGTTGAAGATATGAAGATCGAAATTATCACTCCAGATAAATACGGTCAATATTCTGAAACAATCATGGACGTACAGCCAATCGCAACAAAATTTGAAGGCGATTTAGGTGAAGGTGTTACACGTGTACTTGATGGTGTCGTTATGGTTGTAACGGGAACTGACGCAAATGGTGTACAAATTGGTGAGTTCGGATCATCTGAAGGTGAAATGGATCGCAACATCATGTGGGGACGTCCTGGTGCTCCAGATAAAGGCGAAATCTTCATTAAAACACAAGTAACAATTAAAGCTCATGCAAATATGGAACGTCCAGGTCCATTAGCAGCTCACAAAGCAACAGACTTTATTACTCAAGAAATTCGCGAAGCTTTAAAACACGCAGATGAAGCTCTAGTAGTATCATCTGAAGAAATCGTACAAAAACGTCGCCCTGGTAAAAAACGCGTAGTAATCGTGAAAGAAATCATGGGACAAGGCGCAATGCACGACAACTTAATTTTACCAACAGAACCAGTTGGAACATTAGGTGCAAAAGCCAACGTTGACTTAGGTAACTTACCAGTTGTTTTATCTCCAACAGAAGTTTTAGATGGCGGTATTCACGCATTAACATGTATTGGACCAGCATCAAAAGAAAACTCTCGTCATTACTGGAGAGAGCCATTAGTAATCGAAGCAATGAATGATCCAGAAATTGATTTAGTAGGTGTAATGTTTGTAGGTTCTCCTCAAGCAAATACTGAAAAATATTATGTATCTAAACGTTTAGGTATGACAATTGAAGCAATGGATGTTGACGGAGCTATCGTTACGACAGAAGGATTCGGAAATAACCATATTGACTTTGCAGCCCACATCGAAGAAATCGGTAAACGCGGCGTTCATGTAGTAGGTGACTCTTACTCAGCAGTTCAAGGAGCTCTAGTAGTAGGAAACAAATACATGATTGCAATGGTTGATAACAATAAATCAAAACAAGGGATCGAAAACGAAATCTTGTCAAATAATACACTATGTCAAGAAGATGCAATTCGTGATTTAGCTATGTTGAAAACACTTATGGGTGGCGGAACAATTAAGACTGCTGAACGTAAATGGAATGCCAACGTAAAACAAAACAATATCGAAGTCATCGAAAAGACAACAGGAACAAAAATTGATTTAGTAGATAACGAGCAAATTTTACCTAAGAGTAAGAAACGTCAAGAAATTTACGAAATCGATTAATAATTAGTAAAAAGTAATAGGTGATGAATATGGATGGAATGGATAAACTAAAATATATCTCAACAGAGCAAATGTTTGAGGGGATTCTTGTAGAAGTAAAAGATGCAAGTGTCACAATTGATGTGAAAGGTCGCTTGGGTCAATTCAAGATTCCACGTCGAATGATTATTTCTGAACATGATTTAGAAATTGGTCAAGAGGTAGGTTTTGTGATGTCCTATCCAGAAGTGCTTGACCCTGAGCCAAATCAAGACTATGTGAACGCATTAGCGGAAACACAACGTCGTAAAGAAGCTTATCAAGCGAACATCAAAAAATTACAAGAAGAACAAGAAAAAGAATAATACAGTATGGTGGGAACTTTTTCACCTTGCTGTGTAAAAATTTAGAAAGAGGAGAAACAACAATGACTTTAACAGTTTTTGAAGGTTTACAGTCAGAAATTTTTGTGCCAATTACACCGCACTCAATTTTCACACCTGTAACAAAAGAACTTAAAGAAATGCGTGTTGCAATGGCTACTGCTGCCGGCGTGCATTTAAAAACAGACAAACGTTTTAACCTTGCTGGAGACACAAGTTACCGTGAAATTCCAGATACAGCAACAACAGATGAAATGATGGTATCACATGGTGGATATGACAATGCCGATGTAAACAAAGACATCAATGCAATGTTTCCAATTGACCGTTTACATGAATTAGCAGCTGAAGGATTTATCAAAGAAGTTGCGCCAATGCACTTTGGATTCATGGGTGGAGGCGGAGACCAAACAGCATTCCATGATGTAACTGGACCAGAAATTGCTCAAAAATTAAAAGATGAAGACGTTGACGCAGTTGTTTTAACAGCCGGTTGAGGGACTTGTCATAGAACTGCCGTGATCGTGCAGAGAGCAATCGAGGAAGCTGGTATTCCTACAATTATTATTTCCGCTTTACCACCAGTAGTACGCCAAAATGGTTCACCACGTGCTGTAGCGCCAAGTGTACCAATGGGAGCAAATGCTGGAGAACCAAACAATATCGAAATGCAACATGGTATTTTGAAAGATACTTTAGAACAATTAGTAGCTATTCAAACACCAGGCAAAATCGTTCCATTACCGTACGAGTATATCGCACACGTGTAATTTATAGTGGTGAAACGAGCGCTTAGGCTAGACAAAATTTCTCAAAGGTGACGGTTCTTCGCTTGCGAAGGTTCTCAGCTTTGAAAATTTTGCTCTAACCTGCTCGATTGAACCCGGAAAACACAATTTAGGAGATTTTTTGATGGGTGATAGTTTAAAAATTAAAGTTTTTCATATAAATCAAGTAGAAGTTGGAGAAAAGTTTCACATAGTTATGGACAAACTCCAAATTCGTGATACAATGAACAATGTAAGCCCAGACATTCAAAAATTCACAATGAACGTGTTACCCCCAGGACATTTAGATGTTGAAACCAACACTATCATGGACGTGATTCCAATATCAACCAAGGTATTGGGATCATGGGGGAATGGTATCACGCATACCTTAACAGGAGTGAGCGTGATTTTGACAGGTCGAATTGACGAAGGTGAACAAATGCATGAATTTGGTTCATCTGAAGGTATTTTATCTGAGCATCTTGTATTAGATCAACCTGGCACCCCACAAAGCGGTGATTTCATCATTCATTTAGATATACTTGCTAAAAAAAGCACAAACTTTGACCGCAAAATATGTTTAACTATGTTTGAAGAAGCCGACCGTTACATTCAAGAAATACGTGAACAAGTAAAACTGCTCGAGTCAAAACATGCCAATGAAGTACACGAATACATAGATATACCAAATCCAGGAAAGCCAAAAGTTGCTCTTGTCAAACAAGTTGCTGGACAAGGTGCCATGTATGACATGATGCTTTTTCCTGATGAACCTAGTGGCTTTAAAGGTGGTACTTCCATCATTGACATGCAAAATATGCCAATTTACTTAACGGCAAATGAATATCGAGATGGTATTATACGTTCAATGAACTAAAAAGTATATTTTGAAAAGGTGGTGTTTAAATGGGTATTGGACCATCCACAAAAGAAACATCAAAACATTTGTTCAAAGATCCATTAATTGATACTTTGGCAAATGATCCAGACATTGACTTTCAAGGTGTCGTAATTGTCGGAACCCCACAAGCCAATGATCAAAAAATCTTGGTTGGTAATCGGGTAGCAGCACTATTAAGTGGCATGAGAACAAACGGCATGATACTCACAAGTGATGGATGGGGCAATAGTGATGTAGATTTTGCAAATATCTTACAAAAGGTTGCAGACAAAAAGATTAGTGTTTCAGGGCTAAAATTTATCGGCAAACAAGCAAAGTTCGTCGTCGAAAACGAATATACAAAAGGCGTTTTCGATATGAACAAGTCTGATGAAGGGATAGAAACTCAAATCGTTGGACACAATAATGCAAGTAAAAAAGATGCAGTAAAATTACTTGCCTCAATTAAAATCAAAATGCGAAATGCGAGAAATGGTGAAACGAGCGTTTAGTCTTGATAAAATTTCTCAAAAATAAGGTTCTTCGCTTGCGGAGGTTCTTGATTTTGAAAATTTTATTCAAGACTGCTCGATTGAACCAAGACATGAAAACCAACAAGTACGTTAATGGAGGAAGAAAATGAAAACAATGACAGACACTACACAAACAACAGCCCCCGAAAGTAAATTTGGCTTATTACCGCAAAAATTTGGCCAAGTAATCACAGCAATTGATACACACACAGCAGGAGAAGCAGCTCGTTTAATTACAGACGGATTTGGACGTATTCCTGGTGAAACAATGGCTGAAAAGAAAGCTTATCTTGAAAACGAAAAAGATTCATTGCGTACCATGTTAATGCATGAGCCTCGTGGACACAATGAAATGTTTGGTGCGTTTATTACAGAACCAACAAACGAAGAAGCCGATTATGGAATTATTTTTATGGATGCAGGTGGCTACTTAAATATGTGTGGTCATAATACAATCGCAGCAATGGCAGTTGCAGTTGAAGCAGGTTGGGTTCCAGTATATGACGGTGCGCGTGAAGTTGAAGTTGTTCAAGATACACCAGCGGGAATTGTTAGAGGTAAAGTTCATTTAGATGAAGATTACAGTGCAGACAAAGTATCTTTTGACAATGTACCAGCTTTCCTTTACAAACGCGATGTTGAAGTAGATGTTCCTGAGATTGGCAAATTGAAAGTTGATATTTCATTTGGCGGAAGTTTCTTCGTATTATTACCAGCAAGTGCAGTTGGATTAACAATTACACCAGAAAATGCTTCAAAATTCAGCAAACTTGGTATTTTAATTCGTGATGCAGTCAATGCTCAAGTAGAAATTGCTCACCCAGAATTAGCGCATATCAAAACAGCAGATTTAGTAGAATTCTACGGACCAGCTGCAAGTGAGGATGCAACTTATCAAAACGTGGTTGTTTTTGGCGATGGACAAGTTGACCGTTCACCATGCGGTACAGGAACTAGTGCAAAACTAGCAGCATTGTACGGAAAAGGTGAAATGGGCGTAGGCGATACTTTCGTTTATGAGTCAATCATCCAAACCAAATTTGATGGCGAGATTGTTGAAGCAGTTAAAGTTGGTGAATTTGATGCGATTATCCCTCGTATTTCAGGTTCAGCTTATATTACTGGTTTCAATCAATTCGTAGTAGACAAAAGAGATTCATTGAAAAATGGTTTCGTATTAAAATAACAAACACATAGAAAAAAACACCAGGGTCCTGCAAGTAAATTATACTGTTTAGTCAACTTTTGAACTTGAGTTGGTAATTTAAGTTCAGTGCAAAAAGTCCTAAATACTACTTGCTTCACCAACCCCCAACACATAAATGGAGGAAAAAAAATGGTAACAA
>JAITWV010000198.1 GCA_031285105.1 Streptococcaceae bacterium
TCGGCGTAGCGTGGGCTTTTCTTAGTGCGTCCCGCACTTAGAAAACCCCTAGCCGATTAAGGAATGAGATTTTTTGAAAAGTGCCCTTCTTTTCAAAAAAGCTGCTTCCCTCTCGCCACAGCAGCCACCACCTCGAACACCAGACCGCAGCCCATATACGAAAACTCGTAAATGAAGAATACAGTTAACGTCTTACTCATTTCACAAACTTCAAATCAATTACAATGTACTAAAACGATTGTTTCTTGGATAGTAACCAAATAATCAAGATATTTAAACAGAAATAAAATAACAAACAAGAAAAATCACTTGCAATTCCAAGATGCTAAACGTTCTACTTTAAAATTGGCTTGGGTATAGGCTTTTTCACGCAAAAAAATTCAATAAGGCAAAAAAGTAATTTGACCTTATTGAATTGCTAATTTTGCCTTATTGAAATTCTATTTTGAATAAGGCAAAATTTAAAAAAGACCTTATTAAATTCAAAAACGCTCTTATTTGACTGAATAAATAACATGGAATGAAAAAAGAGACTAAGAATAGCCTCTTATAATTCATCTTCATTATTAATAGAAAGTTCTTTTTTCACTTTCACCAAAACCAACCAATTTTCATCAGTATTCGTCGAATTCAATAAACTAGGATTCATTCGCGCGTTTTCATTGTATTCCAATATCTCACCTTCTAAAGGAGAAGGAAGTTTTGAGTCAAATTTTTCAGCGTCTAATTCACAAATGATATCATTTTCTAAAATATAAGCACCAACTGGCGGAAAAGTCGCACCATGAATATTACCGATGTCTTCTTGCAATTGTTCGCTAATGCCTAAACGAACAATATCACCGGAAATTTTCAGCCACCATTCATCCTTCGTTATTTCTATTGATTCACTCATACGTTAATACCTCGTCATACCTTTGTGTCTTATAACCGATTGCCAAAAGTTGTCCTGTTTTACTTACTAATAATGGTCGTTTGATCAACATACCGTCATTTGCTAAAAGCTGGGCTGCTTCTTCTTGACTCATTTGGTCGATTGTCTCTTTTAATCCCAATGTGCGATAACTGTTACCTGATGTGTTGAAGAAGTTTTTAATGGTAAAATCTCCTTCTTGCATCCAAGTTAGAATTTGCTCTTTACTTGGGGGAGCTTTCTTAATATCAATCAAATTTATAACCGATTTTTCTTCCAAATGTGCCTTAGCTTTTTTGCAGGTAGAACAGATGGGATAGTAATAAAATGTTAATTCCATTGTATTTCACATCCTTAATTTTTCAGCTTGATTACTATATTATAACAAAGCTGTAACATTGTAGCAACCTACTGAATATTTGACAGAATTTTTGCTTGTTTAACAAATTCATTCATTTGGTTATATAGGTCATCTCTTAAGTCAATTAACGAATGAGTGGTTAGCTTTTTATCCTTTACTAGTTGTTTGCCATTTACCCATGTGTGTTCAATATTACTGGCATTGGCTGAATAAACGAGTACTGAATAAGGATCAAAAATTGGGAACATATTCACCGAACTAGTTTCTACTAAAATAATATCAGCTAATTTACCAATTTCTAAACTGCCCACTTGATTCAAACCCAATGTCTTTGCTCCTGATTTAGTGGCAAGTTCGACAATTTGTTTGGCTGAAAATAGATTACGAGCATTATTTTTGGTCTTATGAAAATTGGCAAACATCCGCATTTGTGTGATTAAGTCCAAAGTATTTCCTGATGATGGACCATCTGTGCCTAGACCAATTGTCAATTTGGCATCTAACATTTCTTTGACTGGTGCAACTCCTTTAGCTGATTTCGTATTTGCTCCTACACAATGTGCAATGCGAACAGTTGGATATTTTTTTACTAATTCTATATCAGAATCATTCATAAAAATACAATGTGCCATAATGAACTCTTGTTCTAAAAATCCTAATTGTGCCAAATATTCAATCGGTGTTTGTTGATATTTTTCTTGAAATTCTTCCATCTCATAAGTCATTTCAGCTACGTGCATGGTAATGGGTGCTTGATATTTTTTGGCTAATTGTACAATTTCACTTAACTGATTTTTGGTTAAAGTATTGGTTGCATGAGGGGCAATGATTGGTTGAATTAGTTCATTGTCTGCCCATTTTGACAAGAAATTTTCACAAGCACTCAAAGCTTCTTTTGCATTTTCATAATCAGGTGTTTTCATATCAATAATCGTCTGACCTAAAAGTGCTCTAGTTTCCATTTCCTTAGTCGCTTGGGCAATTTCTTCTTCAAAATAATACATATCGCAAAAACTCGTTACACCACTTAACAGCATTTCAGCAATGGCATATTTGGCGGAAGCTTTGACTAATTCTTTGGTCATCACTTGTTCCAATGGAAATAAAAAACGGCGTAGTCTATCAGGCACATCATCGCCAAGTGAACGAAAAGGAATCATCCCTGTATGTGTATGCGTATTAATCATACCAGGCATTAAAATTCCACCTTTTCCATCTATCACAACATCTGCGAGTGGTTGATTTTCAGTCATATGTCCTATTTTTGCAATTTTATTTCCTTCTATTAATAAATAGCCATTTTTGTATTCGCTACTTTGTTCGTCCATTGTTAGAATGTGAACATTTTTAATTAGTTGTTTCATTAAACAAAACTCCATCTTCTTCAAAAACCAGTGGGTAAAACTCTTGTGTTTTGGTGTTCATCATACCAAAATCAGTTACTTTAATTGCTGGGGAAACAGGTAACGAAAGGGTGGAAAAAGACATGATTTCGTTAAAATTATTATAACCTAAATGCTTTATGGCTTGGCGAACTTTTTGTAAATCTGCGCCTAATTCTTCGATGGGTTTTAAAGAGATAATACCGCCAATTGGTAAAGGACAGGTTGCTTTTATCTTGCCATTTTCGATAACCACATACCCACCTTGCATCTTCAACAATTCTTTTTGAGCAAGTAAAATAGACGCTTCATCATTACCCATGACCATTAAATTATGATGATCATGAGCCCAAGTTGTTCCAATCGCACCTTTTTTCGTCATTGGTTTAGTCATTAGTGCTTTTGCGATATTTCCATTTTTTCCATAGCGCTCCATCACAAGTAAAAGAGCACAATCTGCTGAAAGATAATCTAACTTTCCTTCAATGACTGGAATTTCTTTGCTTATTCTTTTCGTAAATGTTCCAAATTCTTGTTTTTGAATGACATTACAGCGCACTTTTTCTTGTTTGGTCTCAACTTTCAACTGTAAA
>JAITWV010000214.1 GCA_031285105.1 Streptococcaceae bacterium
TATTGTTCGATAAGTTTGAATTTTTTATAAAAAGAATCTTCGGGCAACATATAATAATTACCTCTATCTTCTTCCAAAATCAGGTAATCTCCACTTCGTCCAATACTTATCATCCATAAAACTCCCGTTCTAAGCATTGTTTTGTCTGCGTTTGACCAATAAATTTGTTTTTTCTTAAAAGCCTCTTTTACCCATTCATCAGTGATGTTTTGGGCATCAATTTTCCATGCAAGCCCCAGTATGCCCTCTTTCTTTTTTTGTACTTTCATATTGATTTTTTTCTCCTGTTAGTAAAAAGATTTAAAGAAATTTGTCATACTTTTTCATAAATTTTTTTTCAGATCTTATTCGATAATCTTGAATGTTAAAATAAAATAATTCATAAATAGCCAATCATTATTCCAAACTATCAACCATTTCTAATTTTACATCTGGAAATTTCTCTTTTACCAATGATAAAAAAGGTTTGGTTTGAGGATACGCATAAATTCTGATTACCTCTTGGGCTGATAATTTTAATAAATCAGCTAGCCAAATCGTTTCAAATTCTTCATCTGGAAAACGTTCTGAAATTTTTTGTTTCCAAATTTTTTCTTTCTTTGATTGCGAAAATGCAAAGTAAACTGCTTGACCGCCAGATCCAAGACTATCTGAACCTACGAGTAGATAAATTTTCTTCATATGCTTCTCCTTAAAAATTTACGCACTTTATTTTCCATTCTTGATACTCTTATTTCAATTTATAATTCTTCAATCAATAATATCTTTGCTGCAGAAAATTTTTCGCTCACCATATTATAATACCCTTTTGACTGTGGCGTTAGGAGTATGGTACTTACTTCATCTGGAGATAGTTCCATAAGTTCTTCAAGCCAAATATTCTTAAATGTTAAATCAGGAAATTTTTCAGTAATCTTTTCTTTCCAAGTTTTTTCTTGATTTAGTTGCTTATTTAAGAAGATTGGAGATTTTGCTCTTTGTAATAGATTATTTGAATCAATTAAAATAAATGAGTTTTTCATATTAATCACCTGTCTTTTCTTGAAATTTATCTGGATGCCAATCCTTCCATATTTGTTTCAAAATTCTCTTCCATAATTTTACTCATTACATCATAAAAACTTTCCATTATTCTTTAAAGAATTTTTTTCTCAGATATTATTTTATAATCATCACCATTGAAAATCAGATAATCTCCTAGATATCCAATCATCGCTTCGTAGTCAAACGCAACAAATGTTGACTGAATATATTTTCCAGCAATCAAATCCATGCTACATTAGCCTCCTTATATTTTTCGTCACTCATTCTAAATTTCAAGACATTTTTGTCCTTTATAGTCAAATTCTTGTCATGGTGATTAGAAATACTAATTCAAAGTTCTTAGAGCGCTAAATTCGTTAATCTTAAAAAGCATAAATGGATTTATATTTAATCTGTTTATTTCGTTAATCAAATTTTCTTTGTTTTTTTGAGAATAAAATTTACAAGTTTTCGAGTTCATAGAAAACCATTTTACATCTAATTTCGATAATTTTTTTAATTCTTCATCCGTAAACTGCTCCTTTGTTGATAGGACATAATTATATGCTGGTTCTATCCCTTTGTTAATAAAACCATAAAATAATTCTCTAAACTTCATAATCATTTCCTCCTCGCTATAACGATACTTCCATAAGTTTTCCTTTTAAAATAAAGTCTTTAATCATAGGGTCATCAATATATTTTTCATATTTTTCATAATTCTTCCCTAGCATTTTCGAGTAGATTAACGCTAATGCCATTAATATTTGATCATCTTTTTGAGACTCCTGTTTATAATCTTCAGGTATCAATTGGCATTCTAGAAGAAATTCTGAAAAACTATCTTTTAATTGTTTTCTTATTCTTGCTTGTTTAATAAAATATTCATAAAATAAAAAATTAATGTTTTTTGGAAACTTTGTTCTACTTATTTTGATTACTTTTAGTGCTTCAACAATATTATCATTTTGAATAAGAATTGAAATGTACTTTTCTATTAAAGCTCGTAAATATTCATGTTCTTGAAGATTCAATTCTGAAAAAGGTAATAATGTGTTCTTTAAAATCTTATTTTTTAACTCCTTTTCATAGTTTGAATTTAAAGCAAGTTCAACTGTTTCTTTATCTGATAAAGAAAGCCATCTGGGATTTTTATAATCCGTTCGTAGCATCACTATCATAGAATCTGAATATCTTTTTTCTTTGTCAAACTTAATTATTTCTGATGATAATATTCCATTATTTTCAAAAATAAAGTTACTTTTCAATTTAAACAAGTTCTCTGAAATCAATTCTTCATGGACTTTTCCATAATACTTGACTGTTTTTGATTTTTTAAAAATTCTATCAGGTAAAACAAACCTGGAAGTTGAACTATAATGAGCTTCAACTTGTAAAACAATATCATGATGAAACAAGAAATCTACTAAATCGATAAGTAAATGAAGTTCTTCATAATCAACTTCACTCTTGAATTCCTCATCAGAATCAATTACAAAAACCCATCCTTCATCTATGTGAGCTATCGTATCATTCCTCATTATTGAAAAATCTTCCGTCCACTCTCTTTGATATAAAAAAATCTTTTTTGAATTAATATTTTTTACGTTTTTAATTGTGCTATCTGAAGATCCAGTATCAAACACAAGGACTTTATCCACTTTATCTATTATTGATTCAATTGCATTAATTATCCTAATTTCTTGATTTTTCACCATAATTACAGCAGTAATTTTATTCTTATTGAAATTTGAAATATCACCCATCTTATCATTCCATTCTTTCACAGATAATGTCTCAGGAATATACACATATTTCAAACTTGGCAACCACTTTGTTAGTAATTCTAAAAACTCTTTATTTCTAATCTTTGAAACTGGGATTTCTATCATGTCAATTTCTCCTTTGTTTGAAGCTATTCATATAAATTGAAATCTATCAATTTGTAAATAGCTGTTCACTATAGATAGCAAACAACCATTTACATATTTTTTAGCTTTATTTACTGTAAGCTGCTCCTAATCCGACTTCAATGGTATCGCTAACCACATTCAACCAACTTAACCAACCTTTCCCACCCGTCACTTTTTCCAACTCTTCTTCTCTTAGCTCTTCGTACATATCTTTTGCAAAATCTTTCATTTTAGGTCCTCTTTTCTAGTTTCATTTTCTAGGTCGTCGACTACCATAACAAAATCATACACCCAATTTTCCAAAATGAAACAATTCTACCCTAAACGGTCGTTTTTTAGCCCTGAATGGTAAAAAATTACCACTCAGCACCAAAAACAACCATTCACGGAATTTTATTTTATTAAATTTGAGATTGCCTATGAATCGTTATCTTTGCCGTTCATAAAATTTTTTGATATTTTTCCTAGTCATTGGCTATCATTAAAATAATTCTAAAATTTGCGTCCACCACCGAAAGAATTGTTATTTACTACTGGTCGATTTGCATAATACCCAAATCCTGCACCAACAACGAAACCACCCACGATAATTCCTCCAATAATTACAATAGGTGCAACTCCTCCGACATGATTTAACAACTCTACTTCATCCAGTTCCTTATAATCACTAAATTTTTTCACATCCATAACTTACCTCTCCACTTCTCATTTTTCTTCAATGAACAACATAAATACAAAATTAATAACACTTAATGTTCCGATAATCATAGAATATTTTTCCTGATTTAAAAAATGAATTTTCCCTAAGTCATTTAAAAACATTAAGATAAAAAAAATTACTGTAAGCAATAAAATAAATCCCATTAAAATTAAAAGATTCGATCTAATGAAGGAAAATAGTTGATTCATCATTTTTTTCTATTCGCTAAGTCTTTGCCAAAATTATAGCCTAACATAGCTGAGGCAACAAACAATGCACCAACAGGAATCAATGGTAAAAAACCACCGTTAATTTTTTCCAACTCTTCTTCTTTTAATTCTTCATAAACACCTTTTGTAAAATCTTTCATTTTCATTTCTCCATTTCATATTTTATTTTTTATTTCCGATTACTTACAAAAAGCATACACCTAATTTTCCAAAAAGAAATACTTCTACCCTAAACGGTCGTTTTTTAGCCCTGAATGGTAAAAAATAACCACTCAGCCCCCAAAAACGACCATTCACGGAATTTTGACTTATTTAAATTTGAAATCAGCTATAATATTTCCTAATAAATAAACCCAAAAGGATTGCCTATATGAAAAAATTCAAAAAACGCAACTACACTCCTCAAATTGACACTAGGGATTGTGGTGTAGCTGCTTTATCTATGGTTTTACGTCACTACGATACACAAACTTCACTTGCTCATTTAAGGGAACTTGCAAGAACAAATATGGAAGGAACAACTGCACTGGGAATAATCGAAGCGGCAAAGAAGTTGAGTTTTGAAACAAAGGCAATTCAAGCAGATATGAAATTATTTGATATACCTGATATTCCTTATCCATTTATCGCTCATGTCGTAAAAGATGGAAACTTACTCCATTATTATGTCGTTTTAAAAGTCAAAAAAAATTACCTTTTGATTGCTGACCCAAATCCAAATGTTCGCATCAACAAAATGGATAAAGCTACCTTTGAAAAAGAATGGACGGGTGTGTCGCTTTTTATTGCTCCTTTGCCAAGTTATCAACCTTCAAAAGATAAAAATAGTGGTTTAAGTAGTTTTCTTCCTTTATTATTCAAACAAAAAACGTTAATTATCAATATTATTCTCGCTTCCTTATTAGTGACAATCATTAATATTATTGGCTCTTATTATCTACAATCCATCATTGACACATATATTCCTGATAATCTCAAATCAACGCTTGGAATTGTCTCACTTGGACTTATTTTTACTTATATTATTCAACAAATTCTTTCGTTTGCTCAATCTTATTTATTAACAATAATGGGTCAACGATTGTCGATTGATGTGGTTTTATCTTATATTCGTCATATTTTTGAATTACCAATGTCCTTTTTTTCTACTAGACGAACAGGGGAAATTATTTCTCGGTTCACTGATGCCAATGCCATTATTGATGCTCTAGCTAGTACGATTATTTCTATTTTCCTTGATTTGTCGATTGTTTTAATTACAGGTGCGGTTTTAGGTATTCAAAATATGAAATTATTTTCCATGATTTTAGTGGCTATTCCAATTTATGCTTTGATTATTTTTCTTTTTATGAAGCCTTTTGAAAAAATGAACAATGAAGTTATGCAGGCTAATTCGATGCTTTCGTCTGCGATTATTGAGGACATCAACGGTATTGAAACAATTAAATCACTTTCCAGTGAAGAAGTGCGGTATCAAAAAATTGATCGATTATTTGTGCACTATTTGAATAAATCTTTTTCTTCTAATCAAGCAACTATTCTTCAAGATGCCTTAAAACAAACAACCAATCTTTTATTAAATGTTAGTGTGCTTTTTATCGGTGCGAAGCTTGTTATGGTGGGAGATATTAGTTTGGGGCAATTAATCACTTTTAACACCTTGCTTTCTTATTTCACCAAGCCATTAGAAAGTTTAATTAATCTTCAAAGTAAATTGCAAACCGCAAAAGTGGCAAATAATCGATTGAATGAAGTTTATCTGGTTTCATCTGAGTTTGAGGAAGAAAGAATTATCCAAGATATTTCAGGTGCTATTCAATTGAAAGATGTTCATTATAAATATGGTTTTGGTAAAGATACATTGTCACAAATAAACTTAACTATTAAGCCTGGTGAGAAAATAAGTATTGTTGGTGCGAGTGGTTCAGGGAAAACAACTTTAGTGAAATTATTGGTTCGCTTTTACTCTATTACATCTGGTGAAATTAAAATCGGTCAAGCAAATATCCAAAATATTGACAAGCATTCATTAAGAAAAACCATCAATTATCTTCCGCAACAACCCTATATTTTTAGCGGCACCATTATGGAAAATCTGCTTTTAGGAACAACAACTATGAAGTCACAAGAAGAAATTGTTCAAGCACTTGAATTGGCAGAAATTCGTCATGATATTGAACAAATGCCGTTAACTTACCAAACCGAATTAACAACAGATGGCTCGGGCATTTCTGGTGGACAAAAACAAAGAATTGCACTTGCTAGGGCTTTATTGAGTGATGCTCGTGTTTTGATACTAGATGAGGCGACGAGTAATTTAGATGTGCTGACTGAAAAGAAAATCATTAACAATTTGCTCAATTTGAAAGAAAAAACAATTATTTTTGTAGCGCATCGCTTGAGTATTGCCAAACTTTCACAAAGAGTCATCGTTTTAGAAAATGGAAAAATAATTGAAATGGGGAATCATCATGAATTAATGCAAAAAGGAGAATATTATGCCCGATTATTTGCTGAATAGGTGGAAGATATGAATAAAAAATTATTTGAAAGCACTGAATTTTACCATAAAAGATACCAAAATTTTTCAACAATTATTATTTTGCCCATCTTTTTCTTATTTCTTTTCTTAGTTATTTTTTCAATGTTTGCCAAAAAAGAAATAACAATCAAATCAACTGGTGAAATTGTCCCAACGCATATTATCGGAAAAATTCAATCTACTAGTAATCAAACCATTATTGAAAATAACTTAGAAAATAACAAAGAAATAAAAAAAGGAGAGGTGTTGATTTCTTATGACAATCAAATAGATACTACGACGCTCAACACTATGAATGAGCAATTCAATTTAGCAAAAAGAAAACAAGAAATGATTCAACTATTGATAAATAGCATAAATAACAGCACGAATGAATTTTTAAAAGAAGATGAATTTGGGTACGCTCAAATTGCAACAGATTATCTGGCACGTATTCAAGCATTAAAGATTTCAAATAACCAAAAAATAATAGATGAAGAAGAACAAAATGCTACAAATGCACAAATTAGACAAACTATAGATGTGCAAATCAATAACAATCAGCAAAAAATCAATGAGTATATTGAAATACAAAATGCCATTCAAAATGAAAATGAGCAACTAACATCTGACAATGAATTTCGTGCAACTTTTAACCTTTATCAAACACAAGTCAATGAAAATAAAGAACAAAAAGAAGTCCTTAAACAGCAGTTTATTAATGAAATCCAAACAGCTATTGAACAATTAAAAAATACTATTGCTAGTTATAGCGTTCAAAAATCCGGTTATTCTTCTACGCAAAAAAATTTAACAACGCTTGAGCAAGACTTGCAATCTTTAAAAGCAGAACAATTATTAAATGCCTCAAAAGAATGGAGTGCCATCAAGCAAGAAATTGCTGATTTATCTTTAAAAATTAATCTACAAATAAAGCAAAATAAAGATTCATTTGTCATCGCCGAACAATCAGGAATATTAGCTATTAATGAAGAATTTCAAGGTCAAAAACAAATTGCTCAAGGAAGTGTTTTGGCGCAAATTTATCCTTTCATACATTCAGATGATAAAATTAAAATCACAACTTATGTATCAACTTCACAAATTACGGAATTAAAAGAAAAACAAGACGCCTCTTTTCAAATTTATGAAAATATAGTTAAACCACTTATTTTACAAGGAAAAATCGTACAAATTGACCAGACTGCTACGAAAACGGCAGAAGGAAATTTTTATAAAATAGATATTGAAACGAAAGTAAATAAAAAAGATTCTTCACGTATTCGTTATGGATTACAAGGAAAAATAGTGATGATTACGGGAAAGAAAACCTTTTTCAATTATTATAAAGATAAATTGCTTGAATAATGGGGGAAGAGTATGGAACATTGGGATAATTACAAAGAATTAACATCAGAAGAATTAGAAAAAATAACTGGTGGAAACTTCCCTTCCTCTTTAAAATTTCACCGTCTAATAAAAGGGATGACACAAGATGATTTGGCTAAAATTGTAGTAGTTGACACGCATACTATTAGCAATTGGGAGCGAGGGATTACTAAACCATGTGCGGAAGATTTATTTAATTTAAGTAGTGCATTAAAAGAATCAATGGATAATTTATGGGATGGACGTGATCAGTTTGGTGTGTATAAGTAATCTTCAACTGAAAAGAACTTGTGAGTAACTGCTAAGTTCTTTCATTCCATTTTTTGAAATGAAGGTTTATTATTGTTTTAAATTAAGTAATCAATCGGAAAAGGAGATTTTTATTATGGAAAACAAAAAAATGATGGTGGATGATTTTGATGAATTATCACAAGAGAAATTGCGACAAATTAATGGTGGAACTTTAGTTTATCAATATTCTATTTCTCCCTATTCTTTCTACAAAGACACCTTTACCGGTAAATTAGTCATGAAACAAACTATTTCAACACCTGATTTAGTATTTGGGACTATGGTTGTCGGTTAGGGAAAATCTTTTCATTTATAAAGGGAATCTAATCATGAAAATAATGGATGAGGATGAATTTTACGAAAAAGTAGCAAATTTAATACTTGATCAAACTATTTCTACAACTGAACGAGAAATTTTTCTTAAAGTTAAAAATAATTTAGGAGAAAACATGGAGTTAAAAAAGGTAGTTGAGCTTCTTAAAATGCAGTTGTCTCCACTTGCAATAAGAATGGAATTATCAAACCATGTCATTCTTTTTTATCAAGAACTTTCTAGTCAATTTCTGGATAGGGGCGGACGAGATCAAAAAATTTCAATTCCACCTTATTAAATACTTTCAATATCTTACTAAAAGGCAAATAAATCAAATGAATCCATTCGGGATAATCGGGTTATTAACAAAAAATAGAATAATTGCAAGTGTCATAAAAATATTAGGAATTGTCCTGCTTGGAATAGGTGGACTTATATTAGTTATAATTCCATTTCTTCCTCAACAAGCAAAGGAAGGCATCTGGATTCTTCCACTCATTAGCATCATTTTAGGCTTTGGCTTATTAATCAGAGGGATTCAGCTTGTAAAAAAAGTGGAAGAAAATTCATGAAATGAAAATACTATAGCTAATACGTTTCAAAATAAAACTCAACAACTTCAACCAGGCTTCTGAATTTATCACGAAAACGACGGATGAAATTCTTCAAACTACCCCATAAATTTTCTATTTTATTTT